>JANMSB010000149.1:0-6156 GCA_031388915.1 Pseudomonadota bacterium
GGATCGACGCACCGGCACCGTTCAGGCGGCACCTTCGTGAAGTTGCGCGAGCTGCTCACGTCCAACGCCGAACTCGCTAAGCGCCTCAATGAACTAGAAGCGCGCATCACTCGCAAGCTAGCCACCCACGATCAAGCCATCACCGAAATCATCAAGACCATCCGCCAACTCATGGCACAGCCCGAGCCCAAGAAACAGCCGATTGGGTTTGTGGAGCTGGAGGAAAAGAAGGTGCGCTAAACTATCCGCATGATGTTAGACGACGCTTTGCTGGACCCTTGCTTAGTCTCGCTGACCGAACTGAGGTCCGACCCCAAGTTGCTGCTCCAACGAATCCTCAATCTTCACCCAAGGAGCTTTGGACGCGGTCATATAGTGAACCTGTACGATGACTGCCGGATCCGTATCCAGCGTGCCAAGACGAAACCCTAAGATATCTGGGCTCGCTTCATCGCGTTTGAAGATGGGCGAGCCGCAACAGGTCGCAAAGTATCGATAGACCCCAGGGCTAGATTCCCAACTCGCAAGAAGTTGTTCTCCCTCCGCGAACCTCAGGTCCCTCGCAGCTATCCCTGCGGTAGTGCCGAAACTCGATCCCGAATGTTTACGGCAACGCCAGCAGTGACAATAGGTCACTGGCCCAACGAGTTCTCCCTGGATCTCGTACCTCACTCGGCCACACGCACATGAGCCCTTTAGCACTTTCGGGTACTCTCTTTGATTATCGCTATCAACTATCAGAGATCAACTTTCCCTGAGCGTCGCCGCCGGTGGATGATTCACCACACTACGTGTCACCGCGATGCCGGTCAGCCCCACCAGCAACACGCCGCTGAGCATGCCGATGCCCCAGACGCTGAGGTCGAGGCTGTACTTCAGATTGAACACTTCGGTGGCTAAAAAATAGCCAACGACAGAAGCGGCACAGGCGCCGAGCAAACCAGCTAACAAACCCAGCACGATGAACTCGGCGGCCACACCTAGCAGCACCACACGACGACTGGCGCCAAGGGTTCTGAGCATGGCGCTTTCATAACGACGTTCATCGCGTGTGGCTTGAATTGCAGCGAGTAACACACTGATGCCGGCGAGCAACGAGAACGCGAACACGTATTGAATGGCCAGCGCGGCGTTATCCATGACGCTGCGAATTTGCGCGAGCAGCGCATCGATGTCGATAGCGGAGACTTCCGGAAAGGTGCGGTAGAACTCGCCCATGACACGGCGTTGCGTGGGCTCTAAATGCACGCTGGTGATGTAAGTACCGGTGACGTTATCCAACACGCCCGGCGAGAAAATCATGAAGAAGTTGGGCCGGAAGCTGTCCCAGCGCACATCGCGCAGGCTGCTAACGATGGCCGTGATGGGTTGGCCGCCGACATCGTAGGTAATGCGATCGCCGAGCTTGATATCCAAAGTGTCGGCAATGCGCTTTTCCACCGACACGCGGGCGCCGCCGCCATCGTTGTCGCGCCACCATTTGCCTGCGACGAGTTTGTTGCCTTCCTGCAAATCGCGCGACCAGGTGAGATTGGCTTCGCGTTCCAGAAAACCGCGGCCGTTGCCATCCTTGGGGCGCAACTTAACTGCCGGCGTGTCGTTGATGCTTTGCAGACGGGCGCGCAGCATGGGCACCAACACCGGCGCCTGCACGCCACGTTCAACAAAGAACTGCGTCAAGGCTTCGGTTTGATCCGGCGGGATGTTGACCAGGAATTGATTGGGGGCATCTTCCGGCAGACTCATGCGCCAGTCGCGCAGCAAGTCATTGCGCACCACCAGCAATAGCAACAACACCATCAGTCCCATGCCGAAGGCCACCAATTGCACCACGCTCTCACTGCCGCGCCGTGCAATGTTGGCCACGCCGTAGCGCCACGACACGCCGACTGCGCGGCGCAACCCACCCAGGCTGCGCACCAGCAACCAGCCGCCCAAGGCGAGCACCAACATCGTCGCGACCGTGCCGACCGCCACATAACTCACCAAGCGCACATCGCGTACAAGGGCTAACAACAAACCAAAAATCGCCGCAGCGGCAATGCCGTATACGCTGAGATAGCGCAGTGGCGGTGGCATGACGTTGTGGCGCAGCACGCGCGCCGGGGGTACACGTTTGAGTTGCAGCAACGGCGGCAGGGCAAAGCCTGCCAGCACCACAATGGGCGTGACCATGCCAAGTATCGCAGGGGTGAGGTTGGGTGCGGGCAACACGCCATCCATCAAATCGCGCGCCACGTAAGCCAGACCCAGTTGTGCGACATAGCCCAGCAGCGTGCCCACCACGCCAGCGATAACACCCAGCATGCCTAATTCCAGCAAACTGATGCTGAGCACCAAACGCTGCGATGCGCCCATGCTTTTCATCAAGGCCACGGTATCGAGATGCCGCGCCACGTAGCGACGCGCCGCCATGGCCACTGCGACACCGGCGAGCAACACACTGGTCAAGCCGGTGAGATTCAGAAAACGTCCCGCGCGTTCGATGGAAGACTGCAACTGTGGACTGGCGTCGCTGAGTGCTTCGAGACGTTCGTTAGTTTGCAAGCGTGGCGTTAACCAGGCGTTGAACTCGGCGACTGCTTGGCTTTCGCCGGCATACAGTTGGCGATAGCGAATCCGGCTGCCGACGCCAACCAACTCTGTGGCGGCCACGTCTTCCAGACGCATCAACAGTGTCGGCGCCAAGTCAACAAATTGCGCACCTTGATCGGGACGGTAGTCCAGCACTTTGCTGACCTTGAGTTGCAGCTTGCCTACTTGTAAGTGCGTGCCCACGTCCGCGCTTAAGCGCGATAACAAACGGGGGTCGACCCACACCTCGCCGACTGCGGGTAGTTGCGTGGTTTCATACGCGGGCCCGTTCAAACCATCCGCAATCTTCATCCGTCCGCGCAAGGGATAGCCGTCGGTCACTGCGCGCACCGAACTGATTGAAGAAACCTCGCCCAGCACAATTACACTGTTGAATGCCTGCGATTCGCTGGTTTGCAATCCCAGACTTTGCGCTTCTTGAAGATACTCGGCACTTAACGGCGCAATGGATTGCAGGCGTATATCGGCTGCCAACACTTCATTGGCGCGCTGCGCCATGGAGCGATCGACGCGACTGGTGAAAAAACTCACGGCCGTCAGCGCGGCCACTGCCACCAGCAATGCCAGCATCAGCACCACATGTTCACCAGCGCGCCATTCGCGGCTTAGCTTGCGCGCCGCCAGACCCCAACTGATCAAGCCTGTGCTCACGACACCACCCGGCCGTTATCGAGACGAATCACACGCTGGCAACGCTCGGCCAGCCGCAGATCGTGCGTCACCAGAATTAACGTCGTGCCGCCGGCAGCATTGAGCTCGAACAACAGGCTCATTACTTTCTCGCCGGTAACGGTATCCAAGTTGCCGGTGGGTTCGTCGGCGAATAACACCGCGGGATTGGTGACGAAAGCGCGGGCAATAGCCACCCGTTGTTGTTCACCGCCCGAGAGTTGATTGGGATAGTGGCCGCTGCGTGCTTGCAGCCCGACGTTCTGCAATGCCTGCAAGGCGGCACTACGCGCTTGCGGCTTGCCGGCCAACTCTAACGGCAGCATTACGTTCTCCAACGCCGTGAGCGAGGGAATCAAGTGGAAGCTTTGGAACACAAACCCGACATGTTGGGCGCGTATCGCGGCACGGCCGTCTTCATCGAGCGCAGTGAGGTCCGCGCCATTCAATTGCACTCGGCCGGTACTGGGAACATCCAAGCCCGCCAACACTGCCAATAAGGTCGATTTGCCGGCGCCCGAGGCGCCGACAATCGCCACGGTTTCGCCGTTGCCAATGGCAATGCTGACATCATCGAGAATGGTCAGCGTCCCCTCAGGACTGCTAACCTGTTTGCTCAGATGCTCGGCGGACAATACGGTGGTAGCGGCGATGCGAGTTGGATTCATGCTGGATTACTTGCGCAAAATCTTGTTGAAAAGAGTCTTAGTCATGGACGGACAATGCGTAGCGATATTGCTGGGTGCGTTATTGCTTGGCATACCACATCCGGCTCAGGCCGTTGCGCCGGCCACCATACTGGTGCTCGGCGATAGTTTGAGCGCGGGTTACGGCATTAAAGCCGACACCGGCTGGGTCAACTTGCTGAGCAAGCGGCTGGCCGAACAAGGGTACGAATACCGTGTGGTCAACGCCAGTGTAAGCGGTGAGACCAGTGGTGGCGGCAGAGTTCGCTTACCAAAATTGTTAAGTACTCATAAGCCTGCCATCGTTATTCTGGAACTGGGCGCCAATGACGGTTTGCGCGGCTTGCCAAACGCACAGTTACGCAGCAACCTCGGCACCATGATCGACGCCGCACAACAAACCCGGGCCAAGGTGCTGCTGGTGGGCATGCAAATTCCCGCCAATTACGGCCAGAGTTACACCGAGGGCTTCAAGGCCGTTTTTACCTCTCTGGCCAAGACCAGGAAGGTAGCGCTGGCGCCGTTCTTGTTGGATGGCGTGGCGCTGGATGCCAAGGCGCTGCAAGCAGACAATCTGCATCCGAATGAACTGGGCCAGCCACGCTTGCTGGAGAATGTCTGGCCGCAATTGCGGCCGTTGCTGCAACGTTGAGCAATGTGGGACGGTGGTGTGTACAGGCAATGCAAGATGTGATGTGTAGGGGCGGATCGCGAACCGCCCTTCGACAACAACGAACCGAGGCAGGGCGGCTTACGATCCGCCCCTACGACTGAACCGTTTTGGGGAGAAAAACATGGAAAAAATCTGGTTAAAACACTATCCCGTTGGCCGCCCGGCGGAAATCAATCCCGACGAATACAGTTCGCTGGTGGATTTGATGCACAGCTGCTGCCAGCAGTTCGGTGCTGCACCGGCGTTCACCTGTTTCGGCAAGTCAATCAGCTACAACGAGTTGGAAACGCTGACGCGCGACTTCGCCGCCTGGTTGCAACACGTTGCCAAACTGAAACGCGGCGATCGCATCGCGCTGATGATGCCCAATCTGTTGCAGTATCCAGTAGCCATGCTGGGCGCCATGCGCGCCGGATTAACCATCGTCAACACCAATCCCTTGTACACCGCACATGAGTTGCAGCATCAACTACAGGATTCGGGTGCCGTCGCCATTCTGGTCGTGGAAAATTTTGCGCATGTACTACAAGAAGTGATCGGCACCACTGCCATTCAAACCGTGATCGTCACCGGCGTCGGCGACATGTTGGGCTTTCCCAAGCAGGGCATCATCAATTTCGTGTTGCGCCATGTGCGCAAGCAAGTGCCCGCCTTCGATCTGCCCGGCGCGGTGCGCTTCAATGCCGTGTTGCGCGATGGTCGATACCAACAGTTGGAGGAGGTCAAACTCACGCATGAAGACATTGCCTTCCTGCAATACACCGGCGGCACCACCGGCGTGGCCAAGGCGGCGGTGCTGACTCATCGCAACATGGTGGCGAACTGCCTGCAGGCGTCGTCGTGCATTGGCATGTGGGATCTGCGCGGCGAGGTGGTGATTACCGCGCTGCCGCTGTACCACATCTTTTCGCTCACCGTGAATTGCTTTGTGTTTATGAAGCTGGGTACACACAATGTGTTGATCACCAATCCGCGCGACTTTCCTGGTTTCGTTAAAGAACTGAGCAAGTACAAAATAGCGGCCATCACGGCAGTGAATACGCTGTTCAACGCGCTGTTGCATACACCGGGATTCGACAAGGTCGATTTCAGCCGACTGAAAATTTCGCTGGGTGGCGGCATGGCAGTGCAACGCAGTGTTGCCGAACAGTGGAAGAAAGTGACTGGCTGCGTCGTGGCGCAAGGCTGGGGATTAACCGAATCTTCCCCGGTGGGTTGCGTGACGCCGCTGGATGCCGACTTCGATGGTTCAATCGGCATGCCGGTGCCGTCTACTGAAATAACCATCCGCGATGAAGAGGGCAAGGAGTTACCGCTGGGTGACAGCGGCGAGATTTGCCTGCGTGGCCCACAGGTGATGCGCGAGTACTGGCAGCGTCCGGATGAAACCGCCAAGGTGATGTTGCCCGATGGCTGGCTGCGCACCGGCGATATCGGTTACATGGATCAGCGCGGCTTCGTGTTCATTAATGATCGTAAGAAAGACATGATTACCGTCTCCGGCTTCAAGGTATTCCCCAACGAAGTGGAAGC
>JANMSB010000156.1:0-7423 GCA_031388915.1 Pseudomonadota bacterium
CGCGAGCGCGAGTAAGCGCTCGTACTCCGCAATCGGAACTACGGCAAATGCCGGTTTGCCATTGCTAGTGATGATCTGGGTGCTCATTTGTACACATCTCCACGCGATCCAATCTTTAACACAAGGATATGCAGCTCTTTATCCCGCATCTCGCAAATGGCGCGGTAGCTGCCGGAACGCAATCGCCAGAACGGCGATCCTTGCAGTGGTTTCCAGTCGCCCCGATACGTCGCCGGATTCGCGGCAATTTTCATCAACTCCGCCTGCATCGATCCCGCGACTTTTCTCGGCATCTTCGCCAGCGCCTTCGCTGCGCTCTTGCTATAGCTGAGGGTGAACATGGCGGGCATGTTAAGTATCCCTAAACACCACGTCAAGGGTGCATATTTGATCCTAGGTAAGTGCTGAAACCACACGCCACCCCAAAGAAAACGCCGAATCGCCCCAGCTCGTGACCCCTAGTCGGTATATTGACCGCCCGACACAAGCTACCACCCGGGGGCGATAGAGTAAGGTCTCGCTTTGTAGTGTCGGCGGATGGGGACCGGCACCGTTCTCGCAGCAGTTTGGCCGCAAAATCATCGCTACCCAGAATGCGACGATCATTGGGGTTGCGCGCCGCCAGCGGTGAGCTGATCGGCAGATCGGCATATATAAAGTGATCGTAAGCTGCGACGGCGCAGGCGGCGTCACGGTGGAATCGCGCCAATGCGAAGTCGGTGGTCACCCAAGGTTCGCTGCGCTGACCAAGATAGGCATGATGACTGGACCAAGGGCGCTCGACAGGTAAGGTAATCATGCTCGCACGGACGGGATTCAGATGGATATAACGCAGCAGCTCCAGCAGGCACGTATCGGCATCGACCACCACCGCGTGATAGCGTCGCTCGAACAGATGTCCCGTGGTATGAAAGCGCGCCTGCAACTCGCGTGCATAGCGGCTGGCGATGCGCAGCATGATCCGGCCCAACGGCAGGTCGCCCACTTAAAGCAGCAGATGAACATGATTGGTCATCCAGCAATAGGCATGCACCCGCACGCCGTAACGCGTCACGACTTCTGCAACGATGCTGCCGAGCAAAGTCCGGTCGTCCGGCGAGAAGAAGATATCCTGGCGATGGTTGCCCCGCAGCATGACGTGATAAAAGGCACCGGGCACATGCAGTCGAGGTTTGCGCATCCTTGCTCCAACTGTGGTATGAACGTGAATAGGACGGCCTTCAGGCTACCGCCCCGTGGCATGCGTCGATTAGTGAATAGTTGGGTGCCGAGACCAGGAATACCTTCGAACCTACGGACCGGCACCTTTCACACCGGCACCTTTCACAGCACCTTTCACAAGAGCAGGATGTCGGTGCCGGCGACCAACTCGGTCGTTAAGTTCGTGATGAGTGACAGCCAGTGGTGGATGAGTCGGATGATGCGGTTCATTCGTCTTGTCTCACCACCCGAAGCGGATGCCGCCGCGGAACCAGCGCCCAGGCGCGGGCAGCCCGATCTGCGGTTCGATTAATGTGTCGGTGAGGTTGTCCACGTGGACGAACAGCTCTGCCGTTCCTGGACCGAGCGCCAGACTGTAAGCCGCCTGGAGGTTAATGCTGGTCGAACTCTCGAGCGGCACCACCACGCCTGCTGCATCGGCCGAATAAGCGCTGCCCACATGCTCGGCCTCGACCGCCGCACTGAATCCACTTTTCGGCGCGTAAGCGAGCCGCACGCTCGCCAGGAGGTCGGGCTTCTCCGCAAGCCGGTCCGTTTGCCCTGGGGGCACGTCCCGACGACGTGCCTCGGCATAGGTCGCATCGCCAGAGATCTGCCAGTCTCCGAACTCATACCGTCCACCAAGCTCGACGCCGGCGACGCTTGAGCCGACCAAGTTGACCCGCTGACGCAAAGGACCGACGTTGCGCTGGTCAATTGTTCCATCGAGCTTCTGGTAGAAGGGGATCACGTAGAAGCCGCCAGCGACGCCTTGCCATTCCGCTCCAACCTCCGTGGTGACAATGCGTTCGGGCTCCAGGTCAGGGTTGATCAAGAACCGGTTCAATGCTTGGCCAAATAGTTCGCGCATGGTGGGTGCCCGAATTTTGCGACCGATCGCCGCGCGCAGGTGCCAATGACTATCCACTGACCAGATGAGTCCGGCACGCCCAGTCCAGCTGCCAACGTCGCGAATGGGGGGTTTGTCGCCGGTCTCGACGTAATCGACGCTGTCATAGCCAAGTCCGAGTTCCGCGACCAGCGGGTTCGTAAGACGATATTCCAACTCGCCGCCAACGCTCCAGTTGCGCTGGCGATAGTCGAGCGCCGCGGGTAAGACGGGCGGCGGAGAGCCCGCCACATAAATGATGTCGCGCTGAGCGTGGCGCGATTCCAGAAAGTTGAACGAGCCGACCAACTGCGCGCGACCAACATCATGGGTGAGCAGCTCGCGGATTCCATATGTGTCGTCCTTATCCTCCTCACGCGCGTTGATCACCGAGTAGGTCGCATTGGTGTAAGAATCGATCATCTGCTCGAAGCGCTGGTACCAGAGCACGCTGTTCAAGGTGGTCGAAGCCCCAAGCGGACTCGTCAGGCTCGCGACGCCCAGCGTATGACTGACGTCGGGATAACGCCAAAACCGCGCGCCTGTGGAACGATTGCTTTCAGGAGCGATGCCTTTCTCGGCATCGACATGGAAAGCGGTGACACTCAAGCGGTGCCCGCCCATGTTGACACGCGCGCGGCTGAAGAAGCTGGCGAGCTCGCTGTCGGTGTTGGTACGCAGATCGCTATCCGTTTGGGAGTAGGGCAGGTTCGCATCGTCCGACAGCGGTTCGCCGTCCTGCGACGCATAGCTTCCGCCAAAAGCCAGATCGGCCGCCTCACTGAGCGGCAAGGCGATGGAGCCGTGAACGTCTCGCAGCTCTGCCTCGCCCGCCATCAGTGCCGCATCGCCGCCGCTGCGCGCTTCTCTCGGCGATAGGCTGACAGCGCCCAGCACATTGACGCCATAGTGCGGTGCCAATGGGCCCGCGGCGGTTCTCATACTGCCGATGAGGCCAGCCGGGAACAAGCTTAGATCTAGCCGGTTGTCCCAGGGCACATTGATCGCAGCGCCTTCATAGAAGATGGCAACCTGGCGCTCCGCTGCATTGCGCAGGAACACGATGCTTTCGCCACGCGAGTTGGTAGGAACATGCGCTGCGGGCAATTGTCGGACCAACTCGTCGAGTGCGGTCGCATCGATGTCCTGAGCCTCACTCTCAGAAAGTGCATGGCGGGTCTCGAACGCGACGTCGCTCGCCGTCGGGCGCCTGCCGGTAATCACAACCGTTTCCGAAACGGATAATGCAGCGCTGGGTTGATCGTCGGCCGCCATCGCAGCTGCAAGGGCGACAAGAGACACGCTCAAGGACATATTCGGAAACCCTCCGCGATAAGGGGTCGTCGCTAGCGCGAGGCTCGATGCGTTGGCTTCAAGAGCCAACGTCCAAGCCTGCGCAGAGCATCGCAGAGCATGGAATCCGCGTCAGCTTGCTCCCATTTTGCTAGACGGTATTTGTGTTGCAGCATCCGCAGATTAGAAAGAATAAACGCCCCACTCCTGCGGCGCCACCACTAAATTGATCCAGATTCACTGTGCCGGACGCAAGGGTGCCTCGCTCTTTGCCGCCTCATCACACCCGACATTTAACGCGACTAAAAGCTAACGTCTTGGGGTTTTGGCGCTCGCACGCGCGAGGCAAGAACGATTAGACCGCTGCTGGTGCATCGGCGCCGATGATCAACGTATCGTCGTTCTCGAAGTAGTGCGGCGGTACGGGTAAGTTGCTCAAAGCAGGCGATCCCTTGAGCACGCGACCCGCCGCATCGAAGCGCGAATTGCGAACGAACGGTGCCGGTGCGAAGGTTCGAAGTTATTTGTAGAAGAACGATACATGCCGCGCGTGCCCGGTGCCGGGCACCGGGTTCGGGGTCATTTATCCGATGATCCGGCGATGACTTCTTTGGGCGCCGCCTGATCACCGCGTACGGCGGGCTAATCGATCTTGGTAGGTTGGCGCTGAGTCCACGAAGCCCAACATCTGTTGCGGCTTTGCCTTGTTAGCCGCTACCGATGAGTCGCAGTAGGGTTTCGGGCTCTGTTCTCGCTTTGTAGCATCCCACCATCCGCCATGCCCAGCAGCGACCGTCACGCGAGTTGGTCGGGATCAATCTTCAACAACTCGCACATGCGAGTAGCCACCGCGATCAATGTCTGGGCACAGGGTTGGCAACTACCGCCGCAGCACCTGGGCCATTGTTGTACTGGCATGTGAAATAACGGGCGAACGCAGGGTTCGTAATAGTCGGCTAGGCCGAGTTCGGTGCTGGCCTGGCGTAACGCAGCGATAAAGTCTGTCGAATAGCTATCGATCATTGTTAATGAGTATTTCGAACGGATGGCGCAGCTTATCAGCGTCACTGTTGAATACGCTTGCGCCGTTCACAACCACGCTGTAGTTCTCAAATGAGCGCGACTGGTGCGCCGCGCCGTGTGGGCGCACTTGACCAGTGCGGCACTGGCCCCGAAGGCTGCTACTTGCGTGAGTGGAGCGTCTCTTGCATTGTGTTGTCCAATTATTGGACTGAAGTCCGATGCGGTTTGCCAAAGGAGTCCTGTGTCCATTCACGTTGCCCTGAATCATGTCACCGAGTATCACTACGACCGGCGGATCAACCTCGGCCCGCAGGTGGTGCGGTTGCGTCCGGCGCCGCATTGCCGCACGCGCATCCTGTCCTATTCGTTGCGTATCACCCCTGAGCAGCATTTCATTAATTGGCAGCAGGACGCCCAATCGAACTATCTGGCGCGCCTGCAGTTCCCCGACAAAACCGAGCATTTCCGCATCGAGGTAGAGCTGGTCGCCGAGATGTCGGTGCTCAATCCCTTCGATTTCTTCCTGGCGCCGCATGCCGAGCAGTTTCCGTTCAAGTACCAGGCCGAGGACCGCCGCGAGCTGGTGTCGTACTTCGTCAAACCGCCGGTGACACCGTTGGTGGCCGAGTATCTGGCCAAGGTGGATATGACGCCGCGCCGTACCATCGATTTTATGGTCGAGCTGAATCGCAAGCTGGCGCAGGACGTGGGCTATCTGATCCGCCTTGAGCCGGGCGTGCAGACGCCGGACGAAACGCTTGAGAAGCGCTCGGGGTCCTGCCGCGATTCCGCTGCATTGCTGGTGCACTTGCTGCGGCATCTGGGGTTTGCGGCGCGCTTTGTTTCCGGTTATCTGATCCAGCTCAAGGCGGACGTGAAGTCGCTGGATGGCCCCTCCGGTACCGAAGTGGACTTCACCGATTTGCATGCCTGGTGCGAGGTGTACCTGCCCGGTGCGGGCTGGATCGGTTTCGACCCGACCTCAGGCTTGCTGGCAGGCGAGGGGCACATTCCGCTGGCCTGTAGTCCTGAGCCGTCATCGGCTGCACCGATCACCGGCGCAGTCGACAAGTGCGAGGTCGAGTTCGAGCACCACATGCAAGTGCAGCGCATCTGGGAAGCACCGCGCGTCACCAAGCCCTATACCGAAACGCAGTGGCGACAGATCGAACTACTGGGCCACGCGCTGGATGCGGAAATCAAACAAGCCGACATGCGTCTGACCATGGGTGGCGAGCCTACGTTTGTTTCTGCCGACGATCCCGATGGCGCCGAGTGGAATACCGCTGCCATGGGGCCCACCAAACGCAAACTCGCGGCGGATCTGTTTCATCGCATGCGCAGCAAGTACGCACCGAATGGCTTGATGCATTTCGGTCAGGGCAAGTGGTATCCCGGTGAACAGCTACCGCGTTGGTCGTTGAATTGTTTCTGGCGCAAAGATGGCGAGCCGCTGTGGCGCGATGCCAAGTGGTATGCCGATGAGCGCCGCCACTACGACATTGATGAACTCAAAGCCAAGCGCTTTTTGATTGAGGTGGCGCGCCGCATCGGGGTTGCTGGTGCTCATGTGTTCCCTGCGTATGAAGATGTGTTTTATTACCTGTGGCGCGAACGCAAACTGCCCGGCAATGTCGATCCATTCGATTCCCGGATCGAAGATAAGCTGGAACGCGCGCGCTTGATGAATGTGTTCGATTATGGATTAGACAAAGCCGTGGGGCATATCTTGCCCATCGCTCGCGATGCCACTAATAGCCAGTGGCAAAGCGGTTCGTGGTTCATGCGCACCGATCGTTGCTACTTGGTGCCCGGCGATTCGCCACTGGGTTATCGGCTGCCATTGGATTCGCAGCCGTGGGTGACCAAGAGCGACTTTCCGTACCTTCATCCCGTTGATCCGTCGGCGCCGCTCGCGCCACTGCCTTCGTATGCAAACATCCGCCAGCAAGTGCGTGAGCTGTTGAGCGATGTCGGCGAGGCGGCCGAACTGAATGCCGCGTGGCAGAGAGACAGCGCGGCGCGACCCCCTGCCGCACAGGAGTCGGCTGGCTGGGTCACACGCACCGCTATGTGCGCGCAGCCGCGCGATGGCGTGCTGTATATCTTCATGCCGCCCATGCCGAAGTTGGAAAATTATCTGGAGCTGGTCGCCGCAGTGGAAACCACTGCGGAAAGTCTCGGTGTGCCGGTGATTTTGGAAGGCTATGAACCGCCTGCCGATCAGCGCTTGAAAAGCTTCCGCGTCACCCCCGACCCGGGCGTGATTGAAGTCAATGTACATCCCGCCGAAGGCTGGGACGACATGGTGGAGCGCACCACGCATTTGTATGAGGCTGCGCATCTATCGCGCTTGAGCACGGAGAAATTCATGCTCGATGGCCGTCATACCGGCACCGGTGGCGGCAATCACTTCACCATGGGCGGCGCGACGGCGATGGACTCGCCGTTTCTGCGGCGACCTGATTTGCTGCGCAGTTTGATTAGCTACTGGCACAACCATCCGTCGCTGTCGTACCTATTCTCGGGCTTGTTTATCGGGCCGACCTCGCAAGCGCCGCGTGTCGATGAAGCGCGCAACGATTCGTTGTACGAGTTGGAGCTGGCGTTCAAACAATTACCAAAGCAAGGCACGGAGTGTCCGCCGTGGTTGGTGGATCGCGCGCTGCGCAATTTGTTGATCGACGTCAGCGGCAATACGCATCGCGCCGAGTTCTGCATCGACAAGTTGTATTCACCCGATGGCCCGACGGGGCGTCTCGGTTTAGTAGAAATGCGCGCGTTTGAAATGCCACCACACGCGCAGATGAGTCTGGCGCAGCAATTGCTGATTCGTTCGTTGTTAACGCGCTTCTGGAAACAACCGTACGAACCGGCGCGTCTGGCGCGTTGGGGCACGGAGCTGCACGATCGTTTTATGCTGCCTTACTTCGTCGAACAGGATTTTCGCGATGTCATGAGCGAACTCAATGAAGCCGGTTACCCATTCGACTTTGACTGGTTCGCGCCGCATTTCGA
>JANMSB010000176.1:0-6984 GCA_031388915.1 Pseudomonadota bacterium
TAAACCGATCAACCTTTGCACACCCCAAGCCCCTCCAGTGAAGACCGGGGAATGTTGGTGCTGAACCCTGATAGGTTCTTCATTTCATGCGCCCGCTATGTCACGATTCGGGCAAGCCGTCGCATTTGACGGGAAATTTCATCGCTGCCAATCAATAGGCAAGCAGACAACCACTGGGCAGCCATACGCCGCTGCCCTCGTTCCCAGTCAGGAGAATTGAATGCCCGAAGCGTTTATCATCGACGCGGTTCGCACCCCACGCGGTATTGGCAAGGTCGGCAAAGGCGCCTTGACGGGTATGCATCCGCATCATCTAGCGGCGACCGTCCTGAAAGCGCTTCAGGAACGCAACAACCTCAATACCGCGGATGTCGACGATGTCATTTGGGGAACCAACGCACAGTTAGGCAAGCAAGCCTCCGTGGGACGCATGGCGGCGCTGGATGCCGGATTCGATGTCCGCGTCAGCGGCGTAACGCTCGATCGCTTCTGCGGCAGCGGCCTCACTGCCGTTAGCTTGGCAGCGGCACAAATCAGGTCCGGCATGGAAGATCTGCTCGTTGCCGGCGGCAGCGAAATGTTGTCGTTGGTGAACACCTGGGTAGCCGAACAGACGGCCGCCGGCTTTAAATCTTACGGCATGGGCAATGGCAACATGCGGCTGCGCCGTCGTCATCCCCAATCGCATCAAGGCTTGTGCGCCGATGCCATCGCCACGATTGAAGGCATTGGCCGCGAAGCACTCGATGCCATCGCCCTTGAAAGCCAGCAACGCGCCGCGCGCGCGATTAAAGAGGGTCGCTTTAGCAAATCGCTGATTCCCGTGTTCGATGAGGCGGGCAAACTGCTACTGGACAAGGAGGAGTATCCGCGTCCACAAACCACCGCAGCAGACTTAGCCGCGCTGAAACCCAGTTTCGTCCAAGTCGCCGACATGCCGGCGCCCGGTGATGATGGACTCACCTTCCGCCAACTCATCAATCAACGCTATCCGGATCTAAAGATCGAACACGTGCATCACGCCGGTAATTCCTCAGGTGTCGTCGATGGTGCCGCCGCCCTGTTGATTGCTTCGCCTGACTATGCCCGCAAGCATGGTTTCAAGCCCCGCGCACGTATCGTCGCCACAGCCAATATGGGCGACGACCCAACCTTGATGTTGAACGCACCCGTGCCGGCCGCCAAGAAAGTGCTCGCCAAGGCGGGGCTTCGTGTCGAGGACATTGATTTATGGGAAGTGAACGAAGCCTTCGCCGTGGTCATCGAAAAGCTCGTGCGTGATCTCCGGCTTGACCGCGACAAAATCAACGTTAACGGTGGCGCCATCGCGCTCGGACATCCCATTGGCGCCACCGGAGCCATCCTGATCGGCACCGTACTCGACGAACTGGAGCGGCGCGATCTCAAGCGCGCGTTGGTGACAATGTGCGCTGCGGGTGGCATGGCGCCGGCCATCATCATCGAACGTGTGTGAGATGCATCGACTTGTCCCCGCGCAGTATCAAGCCGGATAGTCGAAAGAGATCGATTGCACTTAAGCTGACGGTCATTGCCCGTCAGCTGCGCCTAAGATTCGATCAGAGCATCGTACAGCGCGGCGTTACACGGGCAAGGTGGTCTCTGATTGCGGCAGTCGCGCGTAACCCCGGCGCAACACAACGCGCCATTGCGGCGATGCTTGAAGTGACCGAAGTCACCGCAGGCAGGCTGATTGATCGCCTGTGTACGGACGGATATCTTGAACGACGCGAGAATCCTAGCGACCGTCGTGGTTACTGCGTTTATCTAACGCCCGCCGCGCAACCCGTGCTGGATAAAATGGGTGAAGTTGCGAAGAGCCACGAGAACGAAACATTCGCAGACCTCGGCGAGGACGATCTGGCGAAATTGGATGCGCTATTAAGCGTAATAGCCCGCAATCTTGCCATCCCCCAAAATCCAGACGACATCAGGAAAATGTTCGGCAAGAAATGACAGTGGGTCACACAGCAGCGGAACTGGCACGGGTGGGACACACCCGAACCAGTCGCCGCCGCATTCAGTCCGACATCGACAATGTCCCTACAGCGCCGTGACGCTGCAGACACGATTAACGGATCGACATGACTTCCTGCTTGGTGAGACTGGTCGTCAGCTTGCCGTCCGCCACCGACAGCGTGGCGGCAGGAATAGAGACCAGTTTCCCTTCGAGAATCACCTGCGCAGAGCCGTCATCACTCACGCGGTACACAGCACCGATACGCGCGCCATCCACGGCAACCAGCATTTTGCCCTTGCTGGCGACAGCCTGAGCTACGACAGGAACGGCCGTAACGGCACACATCAATGTAACCAACCATAATTTCTTCACGTTTTTCTCTCCTAACTAAAAGATAAACAAGTCTCTCTACTTGCCCAAGAGCCGATACTAAGCTACGTTGGCATTTGAGCTGGATATGTCAAGCAATGCTGTGATGTAGTTCCAGTATCTCGGTGTACAGGGCTTTTTCCTGGTGCAGTTTGTGACAGGCGTACCCCTGCCGACGCCCATAGACAGCAGGAGAATAACCGTGACATTGCGAGTCGGGATCATCAGCGCCAACTGGGGCGCGTTCGCACATTTACCCGCGTGGCGCTCCGTGCCGGGCATCGAAGTGGTGGGTATCTGTACGTCGCGCCAAGAAACCGCCGAAGCCGCCGCCAAGAAATACGGTATCAAGCGCGCCTACTGGGATGCGGAAAAAATGGCGGCCGATCCTGACATTGACATCGTCGACTGCGGCACACGGCCGAACATCCGGTATTCCATGGTGCTGTCGGCGCTGCGCAACGGCAAACACGTCTACAACGGCATCCCCTTCGCTGCGGACATCGACCGCGCGCGCGCGCTGCATCAAGCTTGGCAAGCGAGCGGCAAAGTAGCCATCGTCGATGCCTTCTCCGAATGGATACCAGCACATCGCATGGCCAAGGAGATGATCGACAACGGCTTCCTGGGTCAGCCGTTCGGCGGCACCTGCATCTTCAACATGTCGTTGTTCAACACGCCCAATCCGCACTTTCCGTACAACTGGTTCTGGCAGGCGGGCCTGGGCGTCTCCGCCGTGCGCAATCTCGGCAGTCACGCGCTGCACACGCTCGTTTTTCTATTCGGCGAAATCGAGGAATTAGTTGCGCATGATGGTCAGCTGCTCAAGGAGTGGCGCTTCCCGGATGGCAATATCATCAAGCCCGAAACCAATGATTTCGCCAACATGTTGCTGCGTTTCAAGAGCGGCATGGTGCTTCAATTTCAGGTGTCATGGAGCGCGACGCTGGGCTCGGGGTGGACACTGGAGGCTTTCGGCAGCAAGGGCCGTTTCGTCGCCAGCGATCCCAGCTTTCCGACCGCCCGCGATACCACGCTGCACGCCGGATCACTCGGCATGGGAATGGACAAAGTCGAGATCCCAGAGCGCTTCCTGCGTACGCCCGAAGTCGGCATCAATGTCGATACTCAACCGCAACCGTCGTACCCCATGGCGCTGTCCATGCACCGCATGGTTGAAGCCATTCATGGCAGGGGCACGGCAAGACCAGACTTTGACCAGGCATGGTTTGTCGAGCGTGTGCAGGAAGCGGTACGCCGGTCGGCCGCAGAACGGCGCTGGGTACGGATTGAGGAAATTAACTAATACGATTCAGCGTGGCTGCATGCGGATAGCGCCGTCCAACCGCACGGTTTCGCCGTTCATATAACCGTTGCGAATGACTTCTAGCGCCATGCTGGCATATTCCTCCGCACGCCCCAGCCGCGATGGGAACGGCACCATCGCGCCCAACGCTTCAAGCATTTGCGGCGTGGCACGCGCCATCGCCGGCGTCGCAAAGATACCCGGCTGGATGGTGTTGACGCGGATGCCCTCACGCGACAGATCGCGCGCGATGGTCAATGTCATGCCAACGATGGCCGCCTTGGCCGCCGAATAAGCGGCCTGGCCCATTTGGCCTTCGGTGGCGGCCGCCGAAGCAGTGCTGACCAGCACGCCGCGTTCGCCGTCGATGGGATCCAAGGTCATCATGCCCGCCGCCGCACGCGTGATGCAGCGGAACGTGCCCACGGTATTCAGTTTGAGGACCCACTCGAATTTGTCCGACGGGAAGATATTGATCGCGCCAGTATTTTTGTCTCGACGCGCCGTCGGAATTGCGTTGCCGCCACCGGCGCAACACACTAACGCCCGTTCCTGACCGTTTGCAGCGCGCGCTTTGGCAAACGCTTCGTCCACGCTCTCGTCTGTAAGGACATCACAGCGGCAAAAGATGGCGCCGGTTTCGGCAGCCGCTTTTTCCCCGGTTTCGGGATTGAGATCAAAGATCGCGACCTTGGCGCCAGCCGCCCGCAACGCCGTGACTGTCGCCAGACCCAGGCCCGAAGCGCCACCCGTGACGACGGCCGCAAGTGAGGAATCGATCTTCATTTCGTTCTCTGTAGAGGTTGGTTCGCAGGGAGCGCCACGATGCGCGGTACCGATCATCCACTCGCAGCGATGCAGCGAAACAATATATCATCCTGGCCGGATATTGATGTGGTCGGAGTGAATTATGACTCAAGTGATGAAACCGGGAACCAAACTGAAAAGCGCCGTATGCGACACCGAAGTCATGGTGATTCGTGGTAGTGGCATCGTTGCCGAATGCGGCGGCTCGCCCATGGCTGCAGAACGGCCCGCCGAGCGCGCTGCCATGAGCCCCGCCTTTGCCGAAGGCACCAAGATCGGCAAGCGTTATGTCGATGCAGCCGGCACTGTCGAGCTGCTATGCGTGAAGCCCGGTCAGGGCTCACTGTCGATAGCCGGTGTCGCGCTGCTACTTAAAGACGCGAAGCCGCTGCCTTCATCCGATTGAAAACACCTTCATGAACATTTCGCTCATTTTGCAGATGGCGGCTGATGCCGAGCCTGAACGTATTGGTCTGGTGTGTGATGGCCGACGCTGGTCTTACGGCGCGCTGTTACGCGCCGCACAGGGCGCAGCAATGAACATCGCCAACAGCGGCTGCTCGCATGTTGCATTGCTTGACGAAAGCAGCGAGGCGGCGGCGATTGCCTTATTTGGCGCCGCCCTCGCCGGTGTGCCCTATGTGCCGCTCAACTATCGGCTCGCCGATGCAGACCTCGCGGCATTGCTGAAACGCATCGCGCCCGCGTGTGTCATCGGCGATGTGGATCGCACTAAGCGCTTGAACCCGGATGACGGCCATACTGCCGTCACTCGTGCTGCATTCGTGGCCGCAGCGGAAACATCTGCCGACGCCGCCTCTCTGCCGGAAGAAGCCAGCGAAGGTGTCGCTGTGCAGATCTTCACCAGCGGCACCACCGCCGCCCCCAAAGCTGCGCTGCTGCGTCATGCCAACTTGTTGTCTTATATCTTGGGCACGGTCGAGTTTGGCTCGGCTGCGCCGGAAGAAGCGACTTTGGTATGCGTACCGCCGTATCACATCGCCGGTATCGCCGCCCTGATGAGTTCGATCTATGCCATGCGTCGGATCGTACTGCTGCCGGCGTTCGAACCCGATGCCTGGCTGGCGTTGATCGCGTCGGAACGCGTCACCAATGCGTTCGTTGTACCCACCATGCTGGCGCGCGTCATCGGCCGTATGGATGCCGGCGTGAAACCTGATGTGTCGTCGCTGCAAGCCATTGCCTATGGCGGTGGACGCATGCCGCTGGAACTGATCGCACGCGCGTTGGAGCTGTTCCCCACCACCAACTTCACTAATGCCTATGGTCTGACTGAAACCAGCTCGACCATCGCGCTGCTGGGACCGGAAGATCATCGCATCGCGCATGCCTCAAGCGATCCTGCGACCCATGCGCGCCTGAGTTCGGTTGGCTGCCCACTGCCGACGGTGGAAATCGAAATCCGCGACGAAGACGGCCGGGTCCTACCTGCCGGAGAACGCGGCGAAATCTACGTGCGCGGCGAACAAGTATCTGGCGAGTACAAAGAGCGCTCGGCATTGGATAAAGACGGCTGGTTCCCCACCCGCGATGCCGGCTGGCTCGATGCCGAGGGGTTTCTATTCCTTGCCGGACGCGCCGATGACGTCATCGTGCGTGGCGGCGAAAACATGTCGCCGGGGGAAATCGAGGACGTGTTGATGTCACATCCGGCCATTGCCGATTCGGCAGCAGTCGGTGTGCCCTCCATCGAATGGGGCGAAGCGGTGGGCATCGCCATTGTGGCCAAGCCCGGCCAGACCTTGCCCAGCGATGATGAACTGCGCGCACTAATTAAGGGTCGTCTACGCTCTTCACGCGTACCGGAACGCATCGTGAGACTGGATACCCTGCCCTATAACGAAATGGGCAAGTTACTCCGGCGTGAGGTACGGAAGCTGTTCAACAGCTAGGCCAATGTCCAGCATCGGCATACCACTCGCCGACTGTGCCGATGAATGGATAGGCCAACTTGCACGCACCACCGGCGCGGCAACGCTCGCCAACCTGGATGGCGCAACCCTGCTTGGCGAACGGGCCATGCTGGCTGGCATGACGATACCGGGACGAACATCGGCTGGTGGCGGCTGCCGCTTGTACGATGCGATAGGCGACCGCATTGCACTGAATCTCGCCCGCAGCGCGGATCGCGAGCTGTTACCGGCACTGTTTGAAGCCGATCTCAATCCGAACGACGATGCAGCCATTGCCACACGCATCGCACACAGCGATGCGACTGCGTTACTCCTGCGCGGTCGAATGATGGGCCTGGCCATTGCCACTGAGCATGAGACCTCGACGGCAAGCACCTGCACTGAGCCAGTCGTTGGCTCTCTTGCTACCAAAGCATCGCGACCTGTACCACGGGTTGTTGATTTATCCGCGCTGTGGGCCGGTCCGCTTGCTGCACATCTGCTGTGGCTGGCCGGCGCAGATGTCGTGAAAGTGGAAAGCAGCACTCGCCCAGACGCGATGCGCGACGGCGACAACACTTTCTTCGCATTACTCAATCAAGGCAAAGCCA
>JANMSB010000207.1:0-4666 GCA_031388915.1 Pseudomonadota bacterium
AGCATCAAGACCTGGAATCAGATCAATGCCAAGTGGCCCAAGCAGCCGTTGAAGTTGTTCGGTCCTGGCTCTGACTCAGGTACGTTCGACTATTTCACCGAAGCCGTGAACGGCAAGTCCAAGTCCAGCCGCGGTGACTTCACTGCCAGCGAAGACGACAACGTATTGGTGCAAGGCGTGACTCAAGATCAGAACGCGCTGGCTTACTTTGGCTTTGCTTATTACGCCGCCAACGCCGAACGTATGAAAGCACTCAAGGTAGTAAATAGCTCCGGTCAGCCAGTGGGTCCTTCAGACGCCGCCGTACTGGATGGTAGCTACAACCCCCTGTCTCGCCCGATCTTCATCTACGTAAGCGTGGAGAGCTTGAAGAAGGCCGAGGTCAAAGAGTTCGTCAGCTTCTACTTGGCCAATGCTGCAAAGCTGGTCAAGGAAGTGAAGTACGTGCCGCTGTCGGCTGCCTCGTACAAACTGGCGCAGGAACATGTCACCAACCTCAAGGTTGGCACTGTGTTCGGTGGCGAAGCCAAGGTCGGTCTGAAGGTTGAAGACCTGCTCAAGATGGAAGCCAAGCTGTAAGATGTGACGGATTGTGTAGGGGCGAACCTATGTGTTCGCCCTCCGTGACCACATAAAGCAGACACAGGCACGGGCAGACACATGGGTCTGCCCCTACAAGCGAAAAATTCCGAGCAGGGTGAGGGTGAGCAGCCTTCACCCTGCGTTGTTAAATGATGCGCTGATCCAGAGCCAACATGAATACGGCAGCACAGTCCTACGTTCCTCAAAATAATCAGCGCCGCTTGCGGTTTCGTAAGTTACGCGATCGCATCATTGAGGCGGGATTGCTCGCGGCGGGCTTGGTGGCGGTGTTCACCACCATTGCCATCGTGATTATTCTGGTGACGGAGTCGCTGCCGTTTTTTGCGAAGGTGCCGCTCAAGGACTTCTTGACCGACACTATGTGGACGCCGATGTTCGATCAGCCACGTTACGGCATCTTGCCGTTGGTGGCGGGCACCTTGGTGACCACCATGGTGGCGTTGCTGCTGGCAATTCCCTGCGGCACCATCATTGCTATTTATCTGTCCGAATTCGCCACGCATCGCGTGCGTGAAACCGTTAAGCCTGCGCTGGAGTTGCTGGGCGCCGTGCCCACTGTGGTGTATGGCTACTTTGCGTTGATGATGGTCACGCCGTTCTTGCAGAAGTTCATGCCGAATCTGCCGGGCTTCAATATGTTGGGGCCAGGCTTGGTGATCGGCATCATGATCATTCCCTACATTGCCTCTTTAAGCGAAGACGCCATGCGCGCGGTGCCTAAGTACATGCGTGAGGGTAGCTACGCCATGGGCGCTACACGCTTCCAAACCGCGACTCGCGTGGTGGTGCCGGGCGCACTGTCGGGTATTGCCGCTGCCTATATTTTGGCGATCTCGCGTGCCGTGGGTGAAACCATGGTGGTGGCCGTGGCCGCCGGTCTGCAACCCAATCTCACCTGGAACCCGACTGAGTCTGCCGCGACGATTACCGCCTTCATTGTGCAGGTTAGCTTGGGCGACTTGCCGCATGACAGTATTGGCTATCAGGCGATCTTCGCCGCCGGCTTGGTGCTGATGTTGATTACGTTGGTATTCAACATCGCCGGCTTTGTACTGACGCGCCGCTTCCGAGAGGTGTATTGATGAACACCGTTGCACACACACCGACTAAGTTGGTCGCCGATGCGGCGATGGCATCGCTGCGTCGTCATAAGTTGTTGGACAAGGTGTTTATTGTGCTGGGCATGACCATCCTATTTGCGTCATTGCTCACGCTGGCGATCCTGTTTCTGGATCTGGTGCGCGAGGGTTCACCGCGATTTGGCTGGGAGTTTTTCTCGAGTTTCCCGTCCCGCAACGCTGAGCGCGCCGGCATTCTGTCCGCTTGGGTGGGTACGTGTCTGGTCATGCTGGTAACGGTTTTTGTTGCTATGCCGGTGGGTGTGGCGGCCGCGGTGTACTTGGAAGAATACGCACCCAAAAACTGGTTCACGGCCGTCATTGAAATCAACGTGACGAACTTGGCTGGCGTGCCCTCGATCATTTACGGTTTGTTGGCGTTGGGCTTGTTTGTGTACAAACTCGACTTGGGGCAGAGCATCGCCTCCGCCGGTCTAACGCTGGCGTTGCTGATTCTGCCCATTGTGATTGTGGCCTCGCGTGAAGCCATTCGTGCTGTGCCGCGCAATATTCGCGAAGCAGCGTATGCGTTGGGCGCTACCCGTTGGGAAGTGACGGCGCACCATGTGATTCCGTATTCTTCGGGCGGCATTCTCACTGGCTTGATCATTGGCTTGTCGCGCGCCATCGGCGAGACCGCGCCCATCATCACCATCGGTGCGTTGGCGTTCATTGCTTTCCTGCCAACGCCGCCGATTACCGGCGACTTCCCCTATGTCAGCTTTACCTGGCTGAGTGATCCGTTCACTGTCATGCCGATTCAAATGTTCAACTGGGTATCGCGTCCGGATGCGGCATTTCAAGTGAACGCTGCTGCTGCCGGCGCAGTGTTGCTGGGCATGACGCTGCTCATGAATGGCGTCGCCATTTACGTTCGCTACCAGTTCCGCAAGAAGATCAACTGGTAGGAGTTGGCGTAGCTCTATCGCATTGAATTATTGGGTTGCGGCATGCACTAAGTAAGCATGGACGCGATAAACATCCAAGCTACCAAACGCAGTTACTCCAAGCTATTGCATCGACTTGCCGACGGTCTTGGCAAGCTGTGGACCTCGCCTTACACAGTGGTGGGCTTGAGCTATGGTTTGCTGTGGTACTTGCCTAGCAAGCTGTTGGGCGCGCAGCCCAAAATCTGCCTTGGTCACAACGCCATTCAATTCATCGACAGCCGTGGGATTCTGGATCGCGCAGCGTTAACGCTGGGCAATGTCATTCTTTACGGACGCGAGGCGAAGCCTTGGGGCTGTGGCGCTTATGGTGATCCCTGCATCACCCTGGGTAGACACGAACAAGCGCATACCTATCAGTATCAGCTACTAGGGCCGCTGTTTATCCCAGTGTATTGCTTGAGTGGCGGCTGTAGGGGGCCGGATAACAATCCCTTGGAGCAGGCTGCACAGGACTATGGTGCCGGTCGGGGTGCGTGGTGGCCAGCAGCGTATCTGCTGAAGTGGCGGGTCCCTACGCCAGGAAAGTAATTGCAATCTTGGCGCCCACACACCACAGCACCGCCCACAGTGCCGACAAGCGCCACGCTTGCAATAAGACCAAGCCGAATAGCGCAATCACTACATCTATCAGCGTGCCGATGCCGCTAATCCACACTGGGTTGTATAGCGCTGCCGCCAGCAGCCCAACCACTGCGGCGTTGATGCCGGCAATCAGTCGCGCCGCGCTAGGCTGTCGATTTATCACATGCCAGATCGGTAGCACGCTGGTGATCAACAACAGCCCCGGCAGGAAGATCATGAGTAGCGCCAGGGTTGCGCCGAACGCGCCACCAATGTTATCGGGCAAGCTGGCGCCGAGATACGCAGCAAACGAAAACATGGGTCCAGGCATGGCTTGGGCTGCGCCATAACCGGCCAGAAAATCGCTGGAAGAAATCCAACCGGAATCGACCACGGATTGCTGGAGCAGTGGCAGCACCACATGGCCACCGCCAAACACCAGCGCACCGGCGCGATAGAACGCGGCCATGGCGGCGACAAATGGCGAACCGTGTGCGAGTAACGGCAAGGTCAGCAGCAGAATGACAAATAACACCAGCAACACCCAACCGGTCTTGACGCCGTAACGCACTGGTAGAGACGTAGTTGGGAGCGCGCTGACACCATGACCCAAGTACAAACCCGCCAGTGCACCCAGCGCTACCACCAGCAACTGCGCCGCGGGGGCGTTCCATACCAGCATCATCGCGGTGGCCAGTAGCGCGATGATTCGGCGCGGCCAGTCTGGACACAATTGTTTGCTCATACCGATCACGCCATGTGCGACCACTGCCACTGCGACCAACTTAAGTCCATGAATGGTGGCTTGGCCTATGGGTCCCGACAGCGCGGGTAGATAAATAGCAAACGCCAGCATTAATAGCGCGGAGGGCAGGGTAAAGGCTACGAACGCAGCCAAGGCGCCGGGAAAGCCGCCACGCAACAATCCCACACTGAAACCTAGTTGACTGCTCGCCGGGCCAGGCAGGAACTGGCATAGGGCCAACAGTTGTGCGTACTGATGTTCGTTAAGCCATTGCCGATGCTCGACGAACTCGCGCCGGAAGTACGCCAGATGCGCGATTGGGCCACCGAAGCTGGTAAGCCCTAATTTGAGGAAGGCACCGAAGACTTCGAGTGCGGAGTTTCGCGGTGGCTGCGAGGCGGACTGTTGCTGAGTCATGCTTGATGTACGCAACCAATACTCACACTATGTAGCGACGCGATGTATCAATCCGTCGTACGCAGCAAATCGTTCAATGAGGTTTTGGCGCGTGTCTGCGCATCGACGCGCTTGACGATGACGGCGCAGTACAGGCTATGCGTGCCGTCTTTCGAGGGCAGGTTGCCGGACACGACAACCGAGCCCGCCGGTACGCGACCCATGATGATTTCGCCGGTGGTGCGGTCGTAGATCTTGGTGCTTTGACCGATGAACACGCCCATGGAAATCAC
>JANMSB010000219.1:0-2625 GCA_031388915.1 Pseudomonadota bacterium
GATGGACAGGATGGGGGCAAAGCTCAAATGCTGCGGGCTGTTGAGACGTCGGAGCGCCCCCACCCCAACCCTCTGCCGTGCAGGAGGCACAAATGGTGCGAGCGCATGGATGCGCTGGAGCAGCCCCCGCAAGCGAGGGAGCTTGTACGGCTTAAGTTAGTGCCATTCGAACTAAGGCAGCGTCTCCGGCGCAATCGAATCGCGCCCATCGTTCGGCTGCGGCGACCATCCTGGTGCTTGCGGCAGCCGTTTGCCCGTCAGGGTCATTGCATACGCCGCTTGCCGTCAGGTGCGCCACATCAATTGATATGGCGCCGTGATCGCGAGTCCGGTTTAAGCGCGGGTGCGCGGCAACCCGAGCCCGCGTTCTGCGATCATGCTGCGATGGACTTCGCTAGTGCCGCCGTAGATCGTCGTTCCCTGCGCATGGCGGTAGCACTGGTTTAGGAATCCAGCCGGGCCAGTGCGTTTAGCGAGCGAATACGGCGCAGTGAGATTCAGCAGATCAGCCGAGTCCTTAACAAACTTCTCGGAAGAGAACACCTTCGCCATCGGGCCATATCCCACATTCGGCATTTTCTGCACGGCCGCCCACACTGCGCGATAGGCAATGACTTCGGACAGGAAGTAATGCGCAGTCGCACGCGCCAGACGTACCTGCGCGGCGGTGTCCTCGATTAGCGGACGGCCGTTGTAGTGGATTTCGCGGCAGAGCTGTTCGGCCGCATGCACCATGTGCCGCTGGCTCTTGCTGAAGCCACCGCCATGCTCCAAGGAAAGCGCGCCGGACATGACCTTCACGCCACCATCCACGTCTCCCAGGCGATAGCTGTCCTTCACCTTCACGCCGTCGTAGTAAGTGATATTGGTGCGTTCATCCTGGAAGGTGAAGACGGGTTGAATGGACACGCCCGGTGTCTTGAGCGGCACGATGAACATGGTCAGGCCCTTGTGCTTGGGCACATCGGGATTGGTGCGCGTCAACATCAACACATAGTCGGCGATATTCGCGCCGCTGGTGAACATCTTCGAGCCATCGATACGCCAACCATCGCCATCGCGCGTGGCACGCGTTTGTGCGGCAAACACATCGGATCCGCAGCCAGGTTCCGAGTAGCCCAGGCTGCACACCACTTCGCCCGAAATAATTTTGGTGAGTACTTCTTGTTTAAGTTCGTCGCTGCCAAACAACCGGATCATGGTGCCAACCATGCTGGTGGTGCTAATGGCATGGTTGCTCCAGCCCACTTCTTCCCAGGCTTGATGCAGCGCGTTCATGGCATACGGTGGCGCCGCCCGACCACCCCATTCTTTTGGCCATGCGGGGAACAACAGACCCGCCTGCGCGAGCTTGCGGTGCACACCGGCATCGTGACCATCGAAAGAATAGTGAGCCTTGGCTTTCAGCTCCGGCGTGAGGGTGGCTTTGAAAAAGCTCTCGACTTCATGGGCAAGCTGCTGCGCTTCCTCACCCAAGTCAAAGTCGATGGTCACCACGCCCACCTCGGGCAAATCGGCTTGTTCGCCGGCATAGAGCCGACGGCCTGCTTCTTCCAGCAAGCGCGACGGATCACCGAACACCAGTGGCCAATCTTTGGCGCGCAGGTTGTACAGATGAATGTCGTATTCCGTGGTCAGGCCGTAACCACCGAAAGTATGCAAGGCATGCGCGACCGCACGGGTTGCGGTATCGGCATTCCACCATGCGGTGAGCGAGATTTCGGCGCCGGCTTCCGGTTTCTGATCCGCGATATCCCTGATGGTCCTAAAGGTGAGGTACTTGCCGCCATCGACATCGCAGCTCAGGTCGGCCAGCGGATGCGAAATTGCCTGATAGGTGCCAATGGGCTGGCCGAAGGCGACGCGCTCGCAAGCGTAAGCGGCGGCAAGGCGGATCGCCTCGCGCGACAGTCCGGCAAGCGCTGCAGCCGTCAACAATTTCCATTCCTCGATCGCCTGTGCGAACACCTTGCGCCCGGCAGCGTCGGTGGCGAGCACTTTACGTGTAGCGCCGCCCAGGCGCAGTTCCGCGATGGTTGTCGAAGCCAGATTGGGCTCGCCCTTACGCGCGTTCTCGGCAACCTCGATCAACACGATCGCCTCGCCATCGCGGGCAATCACTGCCTCCGCCACGGCGCCGCCTGCGACCCATTGCACGGGCTGGTGCGCCACGTCGTGAAACGCGAGGGTGACGATGGCCTCGCCCGCGATCACTTTTTCGAGCAGATCGCCGGTTTTGTCGGCGCCAAGCGTGGCCAGCAACCGAGCGGCAACAACGGTTTCGGCGATCGGACCTGAGCCGAGTGTTCGACCGACTTCTTCCATCAGGATTGCCGCATCCAACACGCCGAGATCAACACCACCGGCCGCTTCCGGAACGCGCAACGAAAACGCGCCCACTTCCGCCAAACCACTCCACAATGCGGGATCGAAACCGGTGGCCAACGCGGCGCGCACCCGCACCATGGTGCTCTGCTCGTTGAGCAGCCGCGCGAAGGTCTCGCGCATCATTTGTTGATCTTCGGAATAAGCAAAATTCATACGTGAGCCGTCCTACATCGATCGCTGCGCCCAGTGCGCTGCGGCGGTTGGTTAACGTACCCCGCTGCCTGACACTGAGTCAAC
>JANMSB010000250.1:0-3115 GCA_031388915.1 Pseudomonadota bacterium
GGTGGCTACAACGCCATGCGTGGTCATGGTGGTGTCACGGCGATGATTGTTGCTGCGGGTGTCATTCGTGTGGGGGATGTGGTGATGCTCAAAGCTGTGCATGGTGCATCGCTCTAACGCCAGGCCCTCTGCGGCATCGGCACCCGGCACCGATGACGGGCCGGCGAATCGGGGGTATTGAGAGGTCTTGTGATGTCTCTGCCGCACCGGACGGCTGATAGCGACTTTGCTCCCGCCGCTGCAAGGTGCTTGGCGTACTTGGTGGGCGGCGCATGCGGTAGTCGCCATTTCAGCCTCAATTCATTGACATATGCCTCGCCTTTGCCCTACTTTCGCATTTCGCGAATTGCGAAAAGGTGTGGTCGTGCGTCGCTTGGTCAATTCACAGCCTGTGCTCAAGGCTCAGGATTTTTACTTGCTGCTGGCCTTGCTGGCGCGGCAGGGTGAGCTGCTGACCTATCCTGATCTGGCGGCATTCACCGGCCTGTCGATGTCGGAGGTGCATGGAGCCCTGCGGCGTGCGGAGCAGGCGCGTCTGTTGGCCTTCGTGGACAAACAGCCGAAGTTGATTGCGCCTGCGGTCAGGGAGTTTGTGCTGCATGGCGCGCGTTATGCCTTTCCGGCTGTGATAGGTGCAATGACGGGTGGCGTGCCAACGGCATATGCGGCGCCACCGTTGAACAAGCTCATTGCGCCGTCAGCCGATCCGGCGCCGGTGTGGCCACATGCCAAGGGATCGGTGCGGGGTCTGGCTTTGACGCCCCTGTATCCCACCGCGCCTGCTGCCGCGCTGCGCAGTCCGATGCTATATGAGAATCTGGCCTTGTTCGATGCGCTGCGCATGGGCAGTGCCCGTGAGCGAGCCATGGCGGAAAAACTCTTCAAGGAACGATTGTGAATCCACAGGACCCAAATGTTCAGTTGCTGGAGATCGTGGCCAGGGAGTTGGGCAACCTGCGCGATGAACTGACATTTGTAGGCGGCTGTGCTGCGGGCTTGCTGTGCACATCACCTTCTGCCGCGCCGCCGCGAGTGACTTACGACGTGGATGTGGTGGCCGAAGTTACTACGCTGATTGGATACCACGCGCTGGAAAAGCGCATGGCTGCGCAGGGATTCAAACGCGATACTTCACCGGATGCGCCGGTGTGTCGCTGGCGGTTGGGAAAAGTGATGGTGGATCTGATGCCCAGTGAAGAACGTGTGCTGGGGTTTACCAATCGCTGGTATCCGCTGGCGATAGCTACAGCAATGCCAGTGACCCTGCCGAGTGGCTTGCAAATACATCTGATTGCAGCGCCTGCATTTCTGGCCACCAAATTTGAAGCATTTGCCGATCGTGGTCGCGGCGACATGCTGTCGAGTCATGACTTTGAGGACATCATCAATGTGCTGGAGGGACGGCCGGGCATTGAAGCTGAGATTGCAATGTCTTCACCGGACCTGAGCAGATATCTCGTCGAACGTTTTCGCGCTATTGCGGCGAGCCCGGATTTCGATAACGCACTGCCAGGATTGATTGCGCTTGATGCACTCTATACCGAGCGGCTCGAAACGGTTCGCCAGCATATCGCGGCCATCGCGGCATTGCGTACAACGTGAGCCGACAATTCTTCGCCAACTCGAATTTCCCGTAGTCCGACAGCTCGATAGTGGCTAAGCTACCTGTCAAATTGTTTCCTCTGTTAGGTCGCTTTTCTCACTGCAAGACTCCATGCGTATTGGCCTGATTTCCGACACCCATGGTTTGATTCGCGAAGAGGCGCTGGCATTTCTGTGGGGGTGCGATCAGATCATTCACGCTGGCGACATCGGCGGGACGGAAATACTGGATGCGTTGGCCAACATTGCACCGGTAACCGCGGTGCGCGGCAATAACGACAAGGGCACCTGGGCGAGCGAGTTGCCGGAAGTAACCCAATTGCAACTCGGATTAACGTCGGCTTATGTGTTGCATGACATGGCGCGACTCGACATTGATCCGCTGCCCGCCGGCATATCGGTAGTGATTTGCGGGCATTCGCATCGCGCCATCGTGCAACGCAGGGATGGCGTTATTTACGTCAACCCGGGTAGCGCCGGACCGCGCCGTTTCAATTTGCCGATCAGCCTGGGCGAGTTGATCATCAAAAAGAACAAAGTGACGCCGCGTATCATCTCGCTGGATGTCATTGCAGGCGCCAGGCGCAGAAGTCGTTCGGCGGTTTGTCAGTATTCATTCATTTGATGTATTCAGTCGCGTAGGGCGCACACCCGGTGTGCGCCGAATGTCTTCGTAACAAACTGCCAGCAGTATCGAGGCAACCAATCATCCGGCGCACTCACGAGTGCGCCCTACAACGGAACGTATCCTTTTGAGCATGAAACAAGCGGCGCTCTCACTTACACTTCACACATGCCCAAATTACTCGGTCAGCTATTCGACGGCCCTCTCGACATCATTGGCGATGTGCATGGCGAGATCGATGCGCTGCATAGTTTGCTCAAGCATCTCGGCTATTCACAACATGGCGAACATCCGCAAGGTCGACGTCTGGTGTTTCTGGGCGATCTATGTGATCGCGGGCCGGACAGCCCGGCGGTCATTCGTTTCGTGCAGCACGTGGTTGAACGCGAGTTAGCGCAATGCCTGCTGGGCAATCATGAAATCAATTTATTGCGCAACGCGCCCAAAAACGGCAACGGCTGGTTTTTTGAGCGCGACCATGATCGGCAACAAAGCCGCTATATCAACAGTGCACCAGCCTCAGAGCAGCAGCGATCTACAACCAACGCATTTTTTGCCACCTTGCCGCTGACCTTGCAGCGTGATGATTTACGTCTGGTGCATGCAGCATGGTTGCCAGAGCAAATAAAGGTTGTTGCCAGCAGTGCAGGGCTGCATGACGTCCTTGGCTTGTATCGCCATTACGAAAAACAAACTGAAGCGCATGTCACGGCAACTGGACTGAAACTCGCCGTGGAAGCAGAGCGCCGTCGCTATGGCGAATTATTACTGGATGCCAATGCCTCCATGCCGTTGCTGCCTGCACTCGGGCTGTATGACGAAACCTATCAAATGAACAATCCGGTGCGCGTGCTGACCTCTGGCGTCGAGCAACGCACTGCCAAGCCG
>JANMSB010000356.1:0-2141 GCA_031388915.1 Pseudomonadota bacterium
GGCAGTTGCGGAGCGATTGAAAGTGAACATCACCAGAAAACAGTGGCGAGCAGCGTGCGTAGTGAGCGCCTTGATGTGGTCCTGTGTGCCGGTCGGCGGCGATGCTCATGCTGCGAAACCGGATGTGAACCTCAGCAGTACTTTGGGCAAACAGCCCAACGAAACCCGCGGCCAGCGTATTTACGAAACGCATTGTCAGAAGTGCCATCAAGCCGATGCCGGTGGGTCTGCGGCACAGAAAGTGCCGGCGCTGGCGGGGCAGCAATATGAGTATCTGGTCAAGCAGGTGGTCGATTTCCTGGATCTCGAGCGCAGGAGCAGCACCATGCATCAGCAATTGACGCGCAGCGGTATGAACAACGCCACCAGCATTGCCGATGTGGTGGGCTATGTGGCCAATCTGCCGCGCAATCCGGCGCCGGAACAAGGCCCGGGAACGGCGTTGCCGCAGGGCAAACAAATTTACGAGGGTTATTGCGCCAGTTGTCATGGCCGCGCCGGTGAGGGCTATGGCGATTTGTGGGTGCCCAGTCTGCGCGGCCAGCATTACAGTTACTTGTTTGCGCAAATGCAACGCATGGCGCGCGCGCAACGCGCCAATATCAGCGAAGACCTGCATCGCATGTTCGGCACCTATTCCAACGAGGAATTTCAGGCGGTGGCCGATTACTTGACGCGCTGGAGCCCATAACACGATTGACGACACGGCAGACGCGGCCGTTCAGCTTGAATGCCCCACAACCGGCGGCCAGCGACATTCCAACCGCCCGGCTAGCCGAGAATTTTGGTCTCAGGCCGAAAACAGCATTGGCTTTAACGGTAATCCCGTGAACAATGGCTGTCTTTACCATCTGGAACCTTCTGGTGGGCCTGCTATCCAACAGGCCGGTAAAGGTAAACCCGATTCAATCAGACCTGGAGTGATTTGTGCTGAATTCGACTGCGCGTGCCAAGAGAGTCTGGTGGGGTGCTCTAAGCTTGTGTTTGAGTTTGCTGAATGCACCGGCGTTTGATGCCCATGCGGCGACGTTTTCCACGGTGTTTGCGTTCGACTTACATGTGACTAGCGCCGGTGTCGTCGAGGGTTCAGGTACCAATCAGGGGTACTTGTTCGGTACTACCTCTGATACCTCATTGACGTATGGCGGGTCGATTTACAAAGTTCCGGTGGGCGGCGGCGCGCCACAGGTTATTTATCAACTTAGGGATATCGACGGTTACAGCCCGCAAGCGTCATTGCTGTTGGGTACGGATGGATATTTATACGGCACCACGCGTTACTGGCCGCGGATAGGCGCCACTACGGGAGCGGGTACCGGGACGATTTTTCGCATTGCGCAGGATGGCACTGGCTTTACCACCTTAAAGGTGTTGGGCGGTGTGACTCGTTTCCATGAAACTACCGGTAGCAGCATTAATGATGATGGCATTTTTCCGGACTATGCGTTGATTCAGGATGCCACTTATCTGTATGGCGTAACACGGTTTGGTGGCTTGTACGGTTCAGGTACGGTATTTCGCGTGCGTAAAAGCGATGGCGCTTTTACTGTGCTCCACCATTTTGCGGCGATCACCGATACAAGCAACGGTACGAACAGCTCGGGCGAGGGCAGTAATCCCTCGGCATCGCTGTTGCTTTCCAGCACTGGGCTCAAGTTGTATGGCGTAACCAGTGGTGGCGGCGCCAATGCCAAGACCACCAGCTCTAGCATTGAGGGTACCGGAACGATTTTTTCATTGAACATCGACGGCAGCGGCTTTGATCCGTTGCACAGCTTCTCCGCCCTCGACGACACCGCCACCGGCGTGAATGTTGATGGTGTGCAGCCGCTCGGCGCACTGGTGGAAGTCAGTCCGGGAGTGTTGATTGGCACGGCCAGTGATGGCGGTACGCCGACCGATACCACCCTGACCGGCTTCGGCACCGTCTTTAGATATGCGGTTGCCACCGATCAATTGACCACCCTGCACAACTTCGATAGCACCACCGGTGCCACACCCACCGGTAACTTGTTGTTGGCAAACAATGGGCTGGTGTATGGCGTAACGCAGGGGGGTTCTGACACCTCAACGCTTGGCGTGATCTATTCGATTAATTCTGCGGCTATTGATCCTGCGACTGCCAATTACATGCGGGTGAT
>JANMSB010000370.1:0-22239 GCA_031388915.1 Pseudomonadota bacterium
ACTGCACATCCACTACAAAAATGCCGGTCGCGGCGCCGCGCAGACTCACTGAGTGAGCGTGCATTTCACCGGTGTTTAAGCTCGGAAAACTGGCTTGCTCACCGGCCAGGATCTCCAGCCTAGGATCAGCTTTCACCGCCAAGTGCAGGTCGGTGGCATCGGCCAGCCCCTGCAATCTAAGTGTGAGATCGATGGGTTTACCCAGTTCGGGTCGGGCTGCCAGTTCAAATTGCACATCGATGCGCTGCCCGGCCGAACCGGTGGCGACGGCTTTGACCATGCTGGGCTGTGCAGGCTTACTCACCGCGGCCGGCTTGCCGGCTGGTGCAGAAGCCGCCGCAGTCGGTGTATTGGCTTGCTCGGAGCTGCCGCTGCAGGCGACCAGCAGTCCGCACATCACGGGCAGCGCCAACACAGTCAACACGCGGCCAAACACATTTGATTTCATTGGTGTTGATTTCATTGGAGTTACTCTATTTTGAAGTCATTCCCACACAGCCAGTATCGGTTCGTCCAGCGCTGCCAGTTGTTCGCGTAAATCCAACACATGGCGCTCCCAGAACCGGGTTTCGCCAAACCAGGGAAAGGCGCGCGGAAAGGCCGGGTCTTGCCAGCGCTGCGCCAACCAGGCCGCATAGTGCATTTGGCGCAGGGTACGCAATGTTTCGATCAAGGCAAGCTCGCGATAGTCAAAATCGGCGAATTGACTGTACCCCGTCAGTATCTCGCGCAACTGCACGGTCTGCTCGGCGCGGCTGCCGGATAACAGCATCCACACATCCTGGATCGCAGGTCCAGTCATGCAGTCGTCCAGATCGACGAAGTGCGGACCTTGCCCCTCTACCCACAACACGTTGCCGAGATGGCAATCGCCATGCAAACGGAATTGCGCCACATCGCCAACCTGCTGCCATTGATCTTCCATGCGCTTTAACAACGCGGCAGTAATCGAGTCGTAAGCATTCTGAAGATGTTCCGGCAGCCATTGTTCCTGCCGCAAGTAACGACGTGCATCGCCAGCCCAAGCGGCGATGCTCAAATGCGGCCGATGCCGAAACCGGCCGTTCCGGCCGACGGCATGAATTCGACCGAGAAAACGTCCCAACCACTGCCAATCATCGGCGTGAACCAACTCCGGCCAACGCCCGCCCTGACGCGGGTATACCGCAAACAAAAAACCGTCCCGTTCAAATAGCGACTCCCCATCAACACGCAGCGGCGCTACCACAGGGATTTCCGCTTGCGCCAATTCCTGCGCAAAGGCGTGCTCCTCGGCAATGGCCGTGCGGTCCCACCGATCGGGGCGATAAAACTTCATCACTACTGGCGTGGTGTTTTCCAGGCCAACTTGATAAACCCGATTCTCGTAGCTGTTCAGGGCCAACAAGCGGCCGTCGCTTAACAAGCCAATGGACTCGACCGCAGTCACAATGAACTCCGGCGTCAGCGCATCGAATGGGTGGGTATCGACAAACTTCATCGCCAAATCGCAAGCCTCAAGATAAAAGCAGTCACCAGCGCAATCACTAACATCAGCCGCGTGTCAGGCAATCCCTCCGATTTGGGAGCCAGTTCAATGATAGACACAACTCAAGCTTGCCATTATCGTTTAATCGCCACCTCACAGTGCGCTAGTGTTTCACCTCAATTCGCAGAGACGTAAGGAAGATTGGCATGACCATTTTGGTAACTGGCGGCGCGGGCTATATCGGCAGCCACGTTGTCCGGCAATTGGGCGAACGCGGCGAAGCCGTGGTAGTGCTCGATAATCTCAGCACCGGTTATCGCAGCGCCGTGCTGCATGGCCAATTGATTGTCGGCGATACCAGCGACCGCGAGTTGGTGGCGCGGCTACTGAAAGAACATCAGATCGACACCGTGATGCATTTTGCCGCACACACCATCGTGCCGGAATCGGTCGCGGATCCACTGAAGTACTACGGCAACAACACCTGCGCCACGCGTAATCTGTTGCAGTGCTGTCGCGATGCCGGCGTCAAACACATTGTATTTTCTTCCACAGCGGCGGTGTATGGCCTGCCCGATAGCGGCGTCGCCGGCGAAGACTCGCCCACCGCGCCCATCAACCCCTATGGTTCCTCCAAGCTGATGACCGAAATCATGTTGCGCGATCTATGCGCCGTCGCGCCGCTACGGCATGTGATCCTGCGCTACTTCAATGTCGGCGGCAGCGATCCCGGCGGCCGCATTGGTCATTCCGCGCCCAATGCCACGCTGCTGACCAAGGTTGCCTGCCAGCATGCCGTGGGCGTGCGCCCTCAAGTCTTGGTATTCGGCACCGATTACCCAACCGCCGACGGCACCGGGATTCGGGACTACATTCACGTTGAAGATCTGGCGTCGGCGCATTTGGATGCACTGCGTTATCTGCGCGCCAATGGCGCGTCAACCACGTTGAACGTGGGGTATGGACGTGGCTTCAGCGTCCGCGAGGTGCTGTCGACGGTTGCCAAGGTGAGTGGCCAAAAATTGACCATCGTCGAGCAGCCGCGCCGTGCCGGCGACCCCGCGACCTTGGTGGCGCGCGCCGATAAAGTCCGCGCAGTCTTGGGTTGGCAGCCCAAGTTCGATAATTTGGAAGTGATTGCCCGATCGCAATTGGCTTGGGAGCGTCATCTATTGACACACCCGGAGATCATCAGGAATTAGGCTGCGCTGAGCACACGAACGGATGCCGAAGCGCACGAAATTCAGGCACTGCACCGTGCCCTTACCAACGCGCTCCCTTACAATACCCAGCTTATGCACCTGTGGCGTCCCCGTTCCTTAACTGATTTGATGTTGATCGGCTTTGCGCTGGTCGCAGTGCCGCTGTTGTTTGCCGTGATCGTTTCCTCGGTCAAAGTCCGCGATTTGGCCGACGAAAGTCGGGCGTTGGTGCGCAGCGGCGTCGAATCCACACATTACACCCAGCAACTGTTTCAACAGATAAACAGCATGGAACGCAATGCCCGGCTGTTTCAGTTGCTCAAAGACGAATCGTTTCTGAACGTGTACGACACCGCCAGACAGCGATTTCTCGCCACGCTGGACGGCGTCGCCGAAAACATCGGCGCGACCAGCAACCTCAATAGCCACCTTAAAGCCCTGCGCTCCGCCGATGCCGATCTATATCAGCACTTACAAGCCCTCAAACCGGGCCAAGACACCACGCAAGCGGCTCAGCTCAACGATGCATTCGCTAAGTTGTCCGATGCAACTACGGCTTTGTCGGAACGAACCGGTCAGCAAATCGAAACTGGCCTATCGCATATCGAAAGCTCAACCGACGAAACGCAGAACTACCTACTGTGGCAATCCGCCGGTGTGATTTTGATCACAGCGGGGTTGGTGGGCATGTTTACCTTTCTGATCATGCGCCCCATTCGCCAAATCGACGATGCCATCAACCAGCTTGGTCAGGGCACATTCTCCAAGATAATCGCGGTGCGCGGCCCGTCGGATTTACGCAAGCTTGGCCAGCAACTGGAATGGCTACGCACCCGCCTGCTGGAAATCGCGCAGGAACGCAATCGCTTTCTACGCCACATGTCGCATGAATTGAAAACACCGCTGGCGGGTGTACGCGAAGGTACTGAACTGCTGCTGGATGGCGCGGTCGGAGAACTCACCAGCGGCCAGCGCGAAGTGGGCGAAATCTTGCGTGACAATAGTATTCGACTCCAGCAGTTGATCGAGAACCTGCTGTCGTTCAGCGCCTGGCAAACCCGCCATACGGGGCTGGAGCTGACGCATTTCCGGTTGCGTCCGCTGGTCAAGTCGGCCTTGGAAACACACCAACTAACACTGCTGGCGCAACGTATGCATCTGGAACTGAAAGTCGACGACATCGAGCTGCATGCCGATCGCGCCAAGATGAAATTGATCTTGGATAACTTGTTGTCCAATGCCCTGAAATACAGTCCGCGCGGCGGCACAGTTTTTGTCCACGCGCATAACATTCACGGCGAGTTAGTGTTGGATGTTGCCGATACCGGACCAGGCATTGCGACCTCCGAACGCGCTGCGGTGTTCGAAGCGTTCTACTCCGGGCGTGCACCCGTCTCCGGTCATCTCAAAGGCACCGGCATTGGCCTATCGGTGGTGTCGGAATTTGTACAGGCCCATGGCGGCAAAATCAACATCATGGACGGCCAGTTTCCAGGCGCGCATTTCCAGGTACGCATGCCGCTCAAGCCCCGTGAGGCAGTCGCGGCATGAATGCCCAGCTAATCCGTTTGTCTGGCGTACTCGCAGCGTGTCTGTGTCTTGGCGCCTGCGAGTCTTTGTCATTGGCGCCGATCACGCCTGCTCCTGTGGTCGCGGTACAGCAGCCATCGTCATCGGTGCTTGATAGCTATGTTGAAATGCTTGCCGCTCTGTCCGGGACGGATCGCGCACGGCAGAGTGACGTGTTTTACGAAGTGGAAAAGAGCCAGACCCAGGCGCCAACCACATTAAATATATTGCGCTATGCCATGGCGCTGGCGATACCGGGACATCCCAATGCCGACCCGGTTAAGGGCAAACGCTTGCTGGAACAAGCCATGGCAAATCCTGAACGCATCAGCCCCAGCGAACAGTCCGTCGCCACTACCATGCTGCACATCGCCGATCAGTGGCTAAAGATGCAAGCAGAAATGCGTCGGCTAGCTGCGACAGTCGACGATAGAACGCGCGCGCAATCAAACTGGGATCGTCGATTCCAAGCGCAAGTGGAAGAAATCGCTAAACTACGCAAGGCGCTCGACGCGGCCCAGCAAAAACTGGATGCGATTAAAGATATAGAGAAATCCATCAGTGAACGCAGCATTACGCCCACTGGGCCTCGTGAATCCGGTACCCGTGACTCCACAAGCCAAACGCAAACCCCGCCTGTTAGTCGTTGACGACGATCCAGGTTTGTTGCGCCTGCTGACGATTCGTCTGCGGGCCGAGAACTATGACGTTGAAGCTGCCGAGAATGGCTTGGCGGCATTGGCTGCCTTGGCTCGCGTGCGCCCTGATCTAGTCATTACCGACTTGCGCATGGACCAAATGGATGGCATCGGCCTGCTGAAGGAAGTGCAGAGCCGCGCACCCGGTTTGCGAGTCATTATCCTGACGGCCCATGGCACCATTCCCGATGCCGTACAAGCCACGCAAAGCGGCGCATTCGCCTTTCTCACCAAACCCGTCGATAAACAAGAGCTCTTGGATCAAGTCCAAAAAGCCCTGAAGGTTTCCGGTTTCGCCGATAGCGTCGAAGAATGGCGTACCGAAATCATCACGCGCAGTTCGGTGATGGAAGAAAAACTGTCGCAAGCCCACATGGTGGCCGGCACCGATGCACGCGTCATGATCACCGGCGAAAGTGGCACCGGCAAAGAACTGCTGGCACGCGCCATTCACAAGGCCAGTGCCCGCCGCAGCAAACCTTTTGCAGTGGTGAATTGCAGTGCGATGGCCGAGAATTTGCTCGAAAGCGAATTATTTGGTCATGTGAAGGGCGCCTTTCCCGGTGCCGTGCAAGATCAAGTAGGTCTGTTCCAGTCGGCCGATGGCGGCACGCTGTTGCTCGATGAAGTGGGCGACATGCCAATGCGCCTGCAAGTGAAGCTGCTGCGCGTATTGCAAGAATCCCAAGTACGGCCGGTGGGGAGCACTGATGCCATTCCAGTCAATGTGAGATTAATTTCTTCCAGCAACCGCGACTTAAAACAGCTCATTATGAGCGGCCAGTTCCGTGAAGATTTGTACTACCGGTTGAACGTCGTCAACATCGATGTGCCTGCGCTGTCGCGTCGTCGTGAAGACATTCCACTCCTGGTTACACACTTCCTAGACCGCATCGCCAAAGAAACCGGTCATCAGCGTTTCATCTATGCGCCCGAGGCAGTGGAACTGTTGGTCAGCGCCGAGTGGCCCGGCAACGTGCGTCAGTTGGAAAACGTGGTGCGTCAGAATGTCGCCCTGGCGAACAGCCCCATCATCAGTGCGGAACTGGTGCAAACCGCCCTCGGGGTCGGACCGGCACGTCTGCCATCGTTCGATGAAGCGCGTGATGAATTCACGCGTAATTATTTGTCGCAGATTCTGCAAATCACTGGTGGCAATGTCAGCCAGGCTGCACGTTTGGCGAAGCGTAATCGCACCGACTTCTACAAGCTATTGTCGCGCCACTCGTTGACGCCGGACGAATTCAAGCAGCGATAATTTGTTTGTAGATGGTTGATCAACAGGCCTGTCCGCAACGACAGGCCTTTTTTTGGGCAACTAAAAAGGCTTGGGCATGCGTCCTGCGAAGGCGCGCATCAGCTTGCTCATACCGCCCTTGGACATGACTTTCATCATTTTTTGCATTTCCATGAAGCTCTTTAGCAAGCGGTTGATTTCCGATACATGCACGCCGGAGCCTGCCGCAATGCGACGCTTGCGCGAGGCGTCCAGCAGCTTGGGATAACGCCGCTCCTTGGGCGTCATGGAACGAATGATCGCCACCTGCCGGCGCACTTCTTTGTCATTGGGCATCTGGCCTTGCGCTGCTTTGTTAGCCAACTTAGCCGGTAGTTTGTCCATCATGGCCGACAAGCCACCCATCTTCTCTAGCTGTTGTAGCTGGTCGTGCAGATCGTTGAAGTCGAAATCCTTACCCTTTTGCAGCTTCTCGGCCAGTTTCTCGGCCTGCTGCCGATCCACCTGACGCGACACATCTTCGACCAGCGACAACACATCGCCCATACCCAAAATGCGTGAGGCAATGCGTTCGGGATGAAACACTTCCAGGGCATCGGTCTTTTCGCCAACACCCATGAACAAGATGGGTTTGCCCGTAACCTGCCGCACCGACAAAGCGGCGCCACCGCGCGCATCGCCATCGGCCTTGGTCACAATGACACCGGTTAGATCCAAGGCTGCGCCGAAGGCCTTAGCCGCATTCACGGCATCCTGGCCAGCCATGCTGTCGACCACGAACAGGGTCTCCAGTGGCGACACCGCAGCAGCGATCTGTTTCACCTCGTCCATCATCTCGGCATCGACGTGCAAACGGCCGGCGGTATCGACAATCAATACGTCGTACAACGAACGCCGGGCTTCTTCCAAGGCGTCTTTAGCCAAGGTCACCGGTGACTGCTTGGGATCGGAGGCTTTGTAACCAACTTCCAACTGCGTCGCCAAACGCTCCAATTGCAGGATTGCCGCCGGGCGATACACGTCAGTGCTGGTCAGCAACACTTTTTTGCGTTCGTTTTCCTTCAACCATTTGGCGAGCTTACCGGCAGTGGTGGTTTTGCCCGCGCCTTGCAATCCGGCCAACAAAATCACCACTGGTGGCTGGGCACGCAAGTTAATTGGGCGTACACCCTCGCCCAACACTTTGATTAGTTCCTGATGAATGGCCTTCACCAAAATCTGACCAGGCGTAAAGGCCTTATCGAACTCGGCGCCGACAATGCTGACCTTAATCGACTCGATCAGAGACTTGACCACCGGTAATGCGACATCGGCCTCCAGCAACGCCATACGCACCTGTCGCAGCGTATCGGCGATGTTGTCCTCGGTCAGGCGGCCTTTGCCGCGTAATCCGTCTACTACGCCTTGTAGGCGTTCAGTCAGCTTGTCAAACACGTCTCTATCTCGGTGATTCGTTAATAGGCCAGCATGTTAGGGCCTGCGATTGATCTAATCCATCATCACACTGGCGCCCACTCATTGCTGGCTTTTAGAAGCAGGCATGGATGTGACATGATCCGCGCGCATCTTCTTGACTTTGCTACCAGGTTGCCGCGCGCCGCATGTTACCCATCGCCGTATTGATCATTTATCTGTGTGGCAGCCTGTGGCTGTTCGCTGCCGCTTGGCGTCAAGATAATCCACGCGCCACGCACGGCAAGCGGCTCACCGGTTTGGCTATGGCGACGCTAGGCGTCGTGCTGCACGGTTACATGTTGTGTCGCGCCATTTTCCGCGGCTCGGAATTGGCCTTGAATACCACCGACTCTGCCTCGTTGGTGGGCTGGATCATTGCAGTCATCACCCTGCTGACCACTTGGCAACGGCCCCGCTTTGCGGGTTTGGCCGGTATTGTGCTGCTGTGTGTCGGTATCGCCGCGGCCGTAACCGACGATGGCTCTCGAGACTTTACGACCAGCCAATCAGGATGGGCGCTCACGGCGCATATCGTTATCGCCATCGTCGCCTATTCGCTGGTCGCGATCGGCGCAGTCTTTGCGTTGGCCTTGTGGGCGTTGGATCGGCGTCTACGCCGACATCAGCCGTTGGGCTTTATGACCAGCCTGCCGTCCGTCGAAGCGCTTGAAGCGGCGATGTTCCAAGCGATTGCAGCCGGCTTTGCGTTGCTGACTCTCACCCTGTTTAGCGGTTTTATCTTTGTGCAGGATCTGTTCGCTCAGCACCTGGCACATAAGGTGGCCTTGTCATGCCTGGCATGGCTGATACTGGGCATCCTGCTGATTGGCCGCTGGCGCTTGGGCTGGCGCGGGCGTATCGCGGCGCGGTGGGCATTAGGTGGGTTTATCTTGTTGGGGTTGGCGTATTTCGGCGCTAAATTCGTCCTTGAGGTCTTATTAGGACGTCACTGGGGATGATTGATTTCTAAGAAATTTTCTGTCCTTGCCTGCCTGTCCTTGCAGGTGAGACCATTACGTCTTCATAGGTAACAAAGGCTCCGCTGTTGAACGACATATCGATAGGTGTGCTGATCTCAGTCGTGTTGTTGATGATTGTGGTGTCAGCGTTCTTCGCCAGTACCGAAACGGCGCTCATGAGTCTGAATCGCTATCGGCTGCGCCATAAGGCGCTATCCGGCAATCGCAGCGCCAAGCTGACCGAACACTTGCTCGCCAAACCCGACCGGCTGATTGGCGTCATCCTGCTTGGCAACACGTTTGCCAATGTCGGCACTGCCACACTCACCACCATCCTGGCGCTGCGCGTGTACGGCGAATCCGGTTTGATAGCCGCCAGCGGCGTCGCCTCCATTCTCATGTTTGTATTTGGCGATCTGGCCCCTAAAACTTTCGGCGCATTGCACCCCGAACGTTTAGCACTGGCGTCGGCGTGGGTCTATGTGGTGCTGGACAAGGTGCTCTATCCGGTAGTGTGGTGCGCCAATCTAGCGGCCAACTCCCTGTTGAAACTGCTGGGCGTCTCCTCTCAACAAGTGACCAACCACTCGCTAAGCCGCGACGAATTGCGCACGGTGGTAGCAGAAGCAGGCGGGATCATTCCGCAGGGTCATCAGCGCATGCTGGTCAGTATTCTGGATCTGGAAAATATCACTGTCGAAGACATCATGATTCCGCGCAACGATCTCGCGGCCATTGATGCGAATGACGACTGGGACGACATCCTCGAGCAACTGCGCACCAGCCCGCATACGCGCCTGCCGGTGTACGAAGGCACAATGGACAACATGATCGGCATCTTGCATCTCAAGGTTGTTGCACAACATCTTGCCCACGGCCAACTGGACCGCGAGGAATTGGTGTCCCTGGCGCGAGCACGCGAACCCATGTTCGTACCGGCCGGCACCTCGTTAAACACGCAACTGCAGAACTTCCAGCGCAACCGTCGCCGCATCGCCATCGTGGTGAACGAGTATGGCGATGTGCAGGGCTTAGTCACGCTGGAAGACCTGCTTGAAGAAATCGTCGGCGAGTTCACCACCGACCCCGCCACGCTACATCGGGAAATTCATCAGGAAGCCAGTGGTCGCTATGTGGTCAGCGGCAGCATCAATATTCGCACCTTGAATCGCACGCTGGGCTGGAGCCTGCCCACCGACGGGCCGAGAACTTTAAACGGCTTAATTTTCGAGCACTTAGAATCCATTCCTGAACCAGGAACCAGCTTAAAACTGGGACCCTACACCGTGGAGATCATCCAAACTGCCGACAATGTGGTGAAGATGGCGCGCATCCACGCCACTTCTTAAAAAGCCCGCAACAGCGCATCAGGAAGACGCTCTACTGCAATGATTTCCAAGCCTTCGATACCCCGCCTAGGCACATTGGCGGTCGGCACGATGGCCCGGGTAAAGCCATGCTTGGCAGCCTCACGCAAACGCTCCTCACCATAGGGAACAGGACGGATTTCACCCGCCAAGCCGATCTCGCCAAAACATACTAGGCCGGCAACCAAGGGCTGATCGCTCAAGCTGGAAGCCGTAGCCAACATCACGGCCAAGTCGGCGGCGGTTTCAACGATGCGTACGCCGCCCACCACATTCACGAATACATCCTGCCCTTGCGTAGCAATACCACCGTGCCGATGCATCACCGCCAGCAACATCGCCAAGCGGTTTTGCTCCAAACCCACTGTCACTCGACGTGGATTCATGCCCTGGCCTTGATCGACCAAGGCCTGAACTTCGATCAACATCGGACGACTGCCCTCGCGCGCCACCAGTACCGCGCTACCCGGAATCGGCTGGGAGTGCTGCGACAAAAAGATGGCCGATGGATTTTTCACTTCCTTGAGACCCTGCTCGGCCATCGCGAATACACCCACTTCATTGGCGGCGCCGAAGCGATTTTTCACGGCACGAATCAAGCGATAACGACTGCCCGCATCGCTCTCGAAGTACAACACGGTATCAACCATGTGCTCCAGGATGCGCGGCCCGGCAATCATGCCTTCCTTGGTGACATGCCCAATGATCAACACCGCCGTGCCCTGCTCCTTGGCGTAACGCACCAACTGTGCAGCGGATTCGCGCACCTGCGATGCCGAGCCCGGTGAAGATTCAATGCCGTCCACGAACATGGTTTGAATGGAATCAACCACCAACACCTTGCACTTCAGCCGGCCGGTCTCAGCCAACACGCTTTCCACATTCGTTTCGGCCATGAGATTTAACGCCTGCCCGGCCGCCTCAAGACGCTTGGCGCGCAAACTGACCTGATGCAGCGATTCCTCGCCGGTGGCATAGAGCGTGGTAACGGCTTGACTCAGTTGGTCGGCCGCTTGTAACAGTAGCGTTGATTTACCGATGCCGGGATCGCCGCCGAGCAAGGTGACCGAACCCGACACCAAACCGCCGCCCAGCACCCGGTCGAGTTCGGTCATGCCTGTCGAGATACGCGGTTCGTCGCGCTCGCCGATTTCGTGGATACGTCGGCTGGTGGCGCTACCGGCCACCAAGGCTGCACCTCGCGCTGCGGGATGCTTACCAAGATTAAATTTGCCCAGCGAATTCCAGGCACCGCAGGCTGGGCACTGCCCCTGCCACTTAAGGCTTTCCGCGCCACATTGGTCGCATAAGTAGATTTCGCGTGTTTTAACCATGCTCAAGTGTACAAATCCACGTTGGAAAATGTAGCGCCATCAATCAATTGCAAAAACTCGTCAGCTAACACCGCCGGGTTCAGCTTATCCCTTAACAGCAGTTGTGACGAAGCCAGCAATTTTACAAAAGACGTTCCTCTATACTGCCCAACACTTTGATTTGAATGACTTGGAACGTGCTTAAAAAGCTCTTCAACAACAAGCCCATCGCCCTACATGCCGCCTTAGCCACTTTATTGGTGCTGGGCTGCACGGGCCTTATTTCCGGCCCCAATAACCCTGTGCAGCGCTGGCTGTACGACCTTTCCCAGCGTCACGCCACCTATAATCCAGCAGATAGCGCGGTGGTTATCGTCGCCATTGACGAAGACAGCAAAGCCAAGTTGGGAGAATGGCCCTGGGCGAACAGCCTGCACGCCGGCCTGCTGGAACAACTCCGTACAGCCAACACACGGACCGCCGCGTTTTCGGCACCACTGCAAACCTCGTCACCTGATGACAGTAGCAATGACATCAAGGCCGACCTCCAACTTGAACAAGCCATCAAAGCCTATGGGCGATTGGTACTGCCACTGGAAGTCTCCATTCGACCCGGCAACGACAGCTCTGACCGGCAACTAACCAGCCTGCTGAACCGCACGCAACGCCATTTCGGCGATGGCAGCTTGGAAGATGCGGTACCCGCCCGCCCAATTACCAATGTTGGCAACAAGTTATTGACGGCCGCCGCCGGCGTCGGACACGTCATCTCGCCGGTTGATTCAGACCGCGTCACCCGACGCGAATACGCTGCGGTGAAGCTCGATCAGCTTGCCCTGCCCTCGCTGTCGGTGGCGTTAAGCAACCTGGCAACCGAACAACGCAATGCCTTGATCGTCACCAATGACCAACTGCAACTCAACGCGCAGCGCGACGCGATTGCGTTGCGGCCAGACCTCAGCTTTGCGCCGCACTACCCCACCTCCGGCTTCACCACAATTTCCTACTGGCAAGTTCTCACGGGGGAGTTCGATAGGGAGCTACTACGCGACAAGGTCGTGCTGGTGGGGTTTACCGATGGCGCCAATGCCGATCGGGTCGAAACTGCGGTGGGTTCCTGGCCGCGGGTGGCGGTGATTGCGGCAGCGACGGCAAGTCTGCTGCAGGGCGACACTTACCATCATCCCGCGTGGGCAGCGCTGCTGGAAATCCTGGTCGGCATCGGTGTTATTGCCCTGTGTACGCTCTCATTCATAAGATTCAATAACAAGTACAAATATATGATTTTCATAGCTATAGCAGTGGCGCTACTAGCTGTGGACTACTGGGCGCTCAGCAGTGCATCGGTCACCCTGAATCTGGTTCCACAAACCGTCGCCCTACTCGCCTACCTGGGTTTTAGCTGGGCCCTGGGCAATCGGTCGCCGCAGGCTAACGCCGGGTCGCCAGCGATCAGCATGGACACACTGAAGACCCTGGCCCTGACGCTGCATGGCCAAGGGCAACTGGATCTGGCCTATGAAACGCTGCGTCGCTGCCAGGCCAACCAGGACACGTTGGATCTGACCTACCGACTGGCTGCCGACTACGAGCGCCGTCGTGACATCCTCAAGGCAGCACAGGTCTATCGCTACATCAGCGAGTGCGACCCGCATTACAAAGATGCGGGAGATAAAGTCGTCCGCCTCCAGGAACTCATCGAACGCCCGAAGCCACCTGCCACTAGTGCGTCAAAACCACTACGCAATATCAGCAAACCGAAACCGGTCGAAGCCCCGGCGGTACGCACTTCGAGCAAAGAAACCTTGGGCCGTTATGAAATCGAGCGCCAGATCGGCAAGGGCGCCATGGGCGTGGTGTACCTGGGCCGCGATCCAAAAATCAATCGCGTGGTTGCCATCAAAGCCATTCCCTTGGCCGAAGAATTTGAAGACCACGACTTAGTCGAAGCACGCGAGCGCTTTTTCCGCGAGGCCGAGATGGCTGGCCGGCTCAATCACCCAGGGATCGTCACGATCTTCGACGCCGGCGAAGATCATGGGCTGGCCTACATCGCCATGGAATACATCAAGGGCGAACACCTGAGCTATTACTGTGAACAAAATCGCTTACTGCCTATCAAGAAAGCCCTTACGCTGATCATCCGGGTGGCGGAAGCCTTGAACTACGCACACTTGCAGAATGTAGTTCATCGCGACATCAAACCCGCTAATATAATGTTCAATATTGACACTGATGCGTTGAAGATCACCGACTTCGGGATTGCACGCCTCTCAGACGTAAGTAGAACAAAGACTGGCATTGTCCTGGGTACCCCTTCGTTTATGTCGCCGGAGCAACTGGAAGGCAGGCCGTTGGACGGCCGCTCGGATCTATTTGCGCTGGGGGTCACCCTGTATCAACTATTGACTGGCCAATTACCTTTCCGGGCTGATTCCATGACTCGATTGATGAATAACATCGCCACGGAACCCCATCCACCCATTCGCTCCCTACGTCCCGAGCTCCCGGCTTGCCTGGAGAGCATCATTGATCGCTGCCTGGCTAAACCGGCCGAGGATCGCTTCCAGAATGGCGTGGATATGGCCGAAGCATTACGCAATTGCATGCGTACCATGACTCCCTAAAGGAACCAGGCATGCTACGCGGCAAAATCCGGTCAGTGGGCTTGAGTGATGTCGGCAGAGTGCGCGAGCACAATGAAGACACCATCGGCGTCGATGCCGACATCGGCCTGCTGGTGTTGGCCGATGGTATGGGCGGCTACAACGCCGGCGAAGTCGCCAGCGGCATTGCCGTTAAAACCATCATGAGCCTGGTGAAAGAAGCCCTGGAACGTCAGGACATGTCGACGCCGGACGCTGAAACCGGTTTGTCCCGCCCCAGCATTGTGTTGCGCGACGCCATCATGCGCGCCAACAAAATTATTCACCAAACCGCCAAAACCCAGCCGCAATGCGAGGGCATGGGCACCACGGTGGTGGCTGCGATTTTCAGCGACAACAAAATTTCGGTGGCCCATGTCGGCGACTCGCGCATGTATCGCCTACGCGGCAATCGTTACGAACAAATAACCTTGGATCACTCCCTGCTCCAGGAACTGGTGGACCGCGGCTTTTATTCCCAAGCAGAAGCCCAGCGGGCCACCAACAAGAACTATGTGACGCGTGCCCTGGGGGTGGAGCCTAATGTAGACGTCGAGATTCACGAGTATCCGGTAAACAAGGGTGACTACTACTTGCTGTGCTCCGACGGGCTATCCGACATGGTCGAAGACGAAGACATTCATTTAACAATAAGCACCTTTGGTGATAATCTGGAAACTATTGCCAAGCAATTGATCCAGCTCTCAAACGACAATGGCGGTCGGGACAACATTTCAATCGTGCTGGCTCATGTCACCGACTCATTTGCCCTCCGCAAAGGCGTGGTCGACAAGCTGCTGAGCTGGTTCAACTAGAATATTGACGGAATCGAGGCACAAAAATGGCACGTTTAATTCTGAGTCTGGATAGCCAAGTACTCGCCGAATACAACATGAACAAGGAGCGTTACACCATTGGACGCCTGCCCGATAACGATGTGCGCATCGACAACCCGGCGGTCAGCGGCCACCACTCGCTGATTATCAACATTCTCAACGACTCGTTTTTGGAGGACTTGAACAGCACCAATGGCACCTACGCCAATGGTAAGTTGATCAAGAAACACGCCTTGCAACACGGCGATGTGATCACCATCGGCCACCATCAACTACGCTTTGTGGACGTGCAAAGCGCCGATGCCGAGCAGGACGAATTTGAAAAGACCATGGTAATCACGCCCGGCTCGGCCATCGCTGCCGCGGCGGCCAAGCGTGCCACCGATGCAGCCGTCTCTGCGGCGGCGCCTGCCAGTGCGCTGTCGCCACCCGCCGCCGCACCGGGTCCCGCGCCCGTTGCGTTGCAAAAAGCCAAGCTACAAGTTCTCAGCGGCGCCTTTGCCGGACGCGAGTTGGAATTGAACAAAGCACTGACCACCCTGGGACGACCCGGTGTGCAAGTGGCAGCCATCAGCCGCCGCGCCGAAGGCTTCTTTATTATTCACGTCGACAGCGGCTTGGCGGGCGATTACCCACTGGTCAACGGCACTGCTATTGGCCAGCAAGCTCGCCGGCTCAGCAATAACGATGTCATTCAGTTGGCGGGCGTGAAGATGGGGTTCTTCGAGAATTAACCTCTCTCATGGTGGCCATCTCCCTGATGGCCACCGGCATCAGCAATAATGCATCGCCACGCGCTGACTGATAGCGCACACCAATTCGTAGGGAATGGTGTCGGCGAAGCTGGCCACTTGTTCGGCCGGCAATCCTTGGCCCCATAAAATCACTGGCTCACCGCTTTGAGACGTCGAATCCGCACCCAGGTCAATGGCAATCATGTCCATGGACACTCGGCCGATTAATGGTCGACATTGACCATTCACATACACCGGCGTCCCAGTGCGCGCATGGCGCGGATAACCATCGCCGTAGCCAGCAGCGGCAATACCCACACGCGTATCGTGTGCCGCACGCCACGTGCCGCCGTAACCCACTTCCTCACCGGCTTTGATTTCGCGAATAGCAATTAATGGCGTGACCAAGGTCATCGCCGGACGCAAGTTCAAGTCCGCCGCTACGGCATCGGCAAAGGGCGACATGCCATACAACATCAATCCCGGACGCACCCACTCTACTCGCGCATCGGGCCACGCGACCAAGCCCGCGGAATTGCCGATACTGCGCTCCACATTCAAACCACGCACCAGCGCATCGAAACGCGCTAACTGTTGCGGTGTGCGTAGCTGATCGCGTGCATCGGCATCGGCAAGATGCGTCATCACGCGTAGTTGCTGTACTGACACACAGGCACGTAGACGCGACCAAGCAGTCGCAAAATCTTCCACTCTGAACCCCAAGCGGTTCATGCCAGTGTCAACCTTGCACCATACACTCAGACGACGTTTGGCAGTCCAACTCTCCAAGGCCTGCAACTGTGCGAAGCAATGCACCACGATCTCGAGATTCATCTGCGCCGCCACATCGAGATCGGCATGTGAAAGCACGCCTTCCAGCAGCACGATGGGCTGGCCAATACCGGCCTCCCGCAATGCCACCGCTTCTTTCAAGCGCGCCACACCAAAGGCATCGGCGGCGATCAAGGCCTGCGCCACCGGCACGATGCCATGACCATAGGCGTTGGCTTTAACTACTGCCATCACTTTGGATTTAGGCGCGGTGCTGCGTACGACGCCGAGGTTATGCCGCAGCGCGGCGCGGTCAATCACCGCACAGGGTCCGCCATGCAACTCGATGCCAGCCAACTGTTGCGGATTAAACATGCGAGCCTACTGAATTAGCGGAATACGCCTTCGCCATAGGATTCGGACACCAAGTTTTCGAACTTCGTGTATTCGCCCAGGAACGTCAGGCACACTTCACCAGTGGGGCCATTACGTTGCTTGGTGATGATGATGTCGGCGATGCCCTTGCGCGTGGTGTTCTTGTCGTACACCTCTTCGCGATAAATCATCATGATGATGTCGGCGTCCTGTTCGATGGCGCCTGATTCACGTAAGTCTGACATCACCGGTCTTTTATCTTGCCGCTGCTCGAGGCTGCGGTTCAACTGCGACAATGCAATCACCGGCACGCTGAGTTCCTTGGCTAGCGCTTTCAAGGAACGTGAAATCTCCGAAATTTCAGTAGCGCGATTTTCTTTGTTGCCTGGTACCTGCATCAGTTGCAGATAGTCGATGATGATTAAACCCAAGCCATGCTCGCGCTTCAAACGGCGCGCGCGTGCACGTACTTCGGTCGGCGTTAAGGCGCCGGTATCGTCAATGTAAATGGGCGCCGTCTTCATCATGTTGATTGCGCTATTGATGCCAGCCCATTCTTCATCGCCGAATCTACCGGTACGTAGACTGCTTTGATTAATGCGCCCCAGCGAGGAAATCATGCGCATACCCAGTTGGTCGCGGGACATTTCCATACTGAATATGGCGACTGGGACTGGCTTGCGGCCAAATGCCGCGTTCTCACCTATATTCAACGCGAATGAAGTTTTACCCATCGATGGACGCCCAGCGACGATGATCAAGTCACCCGCCTGCAATCCGGCGGTCATGCGATCCAGCTCGGCAAAGCCGGTACTAACGCCCGTCAGTTGCCCCTGGTTTTGGTGCAATAGATCGAGCTTGTCGATCATGTCGCCCAACAGGTCGCGGATCGGCAGAAATCCCGAACCTGCTTTACGACCAGACTCGGCAATTTCAAAGACGCGCCGCTCGGCATCGTCGATCAATTCGCTGACCGAACGGCCTTCAGTGTTGAAGGCATTGGAAGTAATTTCACCGCCGACACTAATCAGTCGGCGTAACTGCGCACGCTCGCGCACGATATCGGCGTAGGAACGGATATTGGCGGCGCTGGGCGTTTCGCGGGTCAAGGTCGCGAGATACGCGAGTCCACCGCCGTCTTCCAACTGACTATTACGTTCCAGTTGCTCGGCCAAGGTCACTGCATCCAGCGGCTCGCTGCGCGCAGCCAGATCGGCAATCGCCGCAAAAATAAGCTGGTGATCGCGGCGATAAAAATCGTCGGCAGTGAGACGATCGGCAACTGCATCCCAGGTGCTGTTATCCAGCATCAGGCCGCCAAGTACGGCCTGTTCGGCTTCAACCGAATGTGGCGGCAGGCGCATGCCATCCTCGGCGCTGAAATTCGTATTGGAATAATCAGCGTCGAAACTGGACCCTTTGTTCGAGCGGTCCTTAAATTTGCGTGGCGCGCCAGCCATAAATAAACGGCGGCAGTTCCACCGACTCAATCGAGTCGGCGGAAAGCCACTGCAACTTACTCTTCGCCCGTGATGGTGACCGGCACGTCAACCACTACGTCAGCATGGAACTGCAATTGCACGCTGTGTTCGCCCACATGGCGAATCGGGCCAGCGCTCAAGCGCACTTCAGCGCGCGTGACCTTGTGGCCTGCCTTATCGAGCGCTTCGATGATGTCGGAATTACCGACCGAACCGAACAGCTTGCCTTCGTTGCCGGCTTTCGCGGTCAAGCTCAGCTTGAAGCCTTCCAGCTTGGCGGCACGGGCCTGTGCAGCGGCCAATTCTTCGTGAGCCTGCTTTTCCAGCACGGCGCGGCGCGCTTCGAATTTGGCGATATTGTCAGCAGTCGCAACCGTGGCCTTGCCCTTGGGCAGCAGGAAGTTACGGCCGTAACCGGACTTCACATTGACGCGGTCACCGATGTTGCCGAGGTTAGTGACCTTCTGCAGCAGAATGACTTCCATCTTGACACCTATTGAGTAAATTCAAACCAAAACACGTTTCAAACCAATGGTCGAACTAAGGACGCACCGCGCTAATGCGCATACGTCGCCAGAAATCCGCCAAGCCCCAACCCGCCAACAACGCCACCGTAATAAACGAAAACAGCGGCACAATCAGCATGACGTAGATCGCCACCAGCCAACCGCGCTGCAACTGGCCTTCGGCTTTGCGACGGTGCGCCACCGCCAAACCCTGAAAGGCCAATCCCATCATGGCCACCCAAGCCATCGAATCCAGCCACGCCGCATCGACTATCAACGCCGCCACCGAAATCATAATCAGCAGCGTCCCCAGCACCACTCCGGAACGCAGCTCGCGAAACTCAAGCCCGAACGCACCGGGGGTATGCAGCAGCGACTGCCACCAGCGCGCCAACAACACCGCACACAAATTGGCCAACACCAACATCGCAGTAAAGGCGCCCCACATGGTTTGCGCCAGTCTGCCGATTAGCGTCGAGTCCATTTGCAGGCCGGCTTGCGTCAGGGCCTCGAAGGCCTGTTTGAGCAATTGCTCCCACACTGCCGTGGGCTCAGCCAACACAACAAACACCAACCCGAGAACCAACAACGCCAGCACCAGGGTCAGTTGAAACACCAGGTTCAATGAACCAAAGCGTCGCAGTAACTCACCCAGCAATGTCGGTACCCCGAACACGGCCGCCGCATAGACCAGACCAAACCAAATCGGCTGCTCAAACCAAGCCAGCGTAGCGATTACCGCAGCGCTGCCGGCCAACATCACGTTGACGCCCGCCTGCGATCCCCGTTCCAGTATGACCAGCACCGGCACAGTGCTGGCCAACACCACGAACACCACCGCCCCTTGCAACGACAATACTCCCAGGCAAGCAGCCACGATGGCAGCCCGCCAAGGATGTCCAACTAACCAAGCAGCCCACGCTGTTGATTTGGGGTGCATGACTTACTCCAACCGCGACGTCCGACAATCGGACACCGCAGTTAGCCGCGGTTTAGTGCTGGTCGGTGTAAGGCAGCAACGCCAGGAACCGCGCACGCTTCACTGCCGCGGACAATTGGCGCTGGTAGTTGATCTTGGTGCCGGTGATGCGACTGGGAACAATCTTGCCGGTTTCGGTGATGTAGGCCTTCAACGTGGCCAGATCTTTGTAGTCGATGCTTTCCACCTTTTCGGCGGTGAAGCGGCAGAACTTACGACGACGGAAAAAACGTGACATGTGCGTCTCCTGAATTCAGTAGCGAACGAGCTGGGTGTCAGACTTAATTAAGCCGACATTCCCGGACCGTCTTCATCTTCATCGAAGCCAATTTCGCGGGCATTTTCTTCGCCCTTGGCCATCGGTGAAGGTTCGGTCACGGCAGCATCCATCTTGACGACCAAGTGACGAATCACCGCGTCGCTGAAACGGAACGAACCCGTCAGCTCGGCCAGCGTCTTCTGGTCGCATTCGATGTTCAACAAGATGTAGTGGGCCTTGTGGATCTTGTTGATTGGGAACGCCAATTGGCGACGACCCCAATCTTCCACGCGGTGCACCGCGCCACCACCATTGCCAATCATGCCCTTGTAGCGTTCCAGCATGGCCGGAACCTGCTCGCTCTGGTCAGGATGAACCAGAAATACGATTTCGTAATGTCTCATTTAAGAGCTCCCCGTGGTTAAAGCCACCCAGCCAAATTTGTAATTGGGCGGTGTGGCAAGGAGTGATTCGCCGGAGCCTACCCCCAGCGAGGGCGCGGATGTTACTGGACCCCCGCGACACAGGCAACCTTTGCCTGCGGACTTGGCTGCGTGTGGGTCGCTCATTGCAGCGGCAAGTTCTGGTGCTAAATGGCCTTGCGAATGATTTCCGCCAGTTTTGCCAGCCCGCGTTCGGCCGCCTCGGCACTGGCGTGACTGAAATTCAGCCGTAACGTGCCACTAGCCGCTGGCGTTTGCGGATAAAAGGCTTCGCCCGGCATGAACGCCACGCCCTGTTCGATGGCCTCGGCAAGCAAATGCCGGGTGTCGAGCATCCGATGCAGCTGCAGCCAAAAGAACAAACCGCCGGCGGGAATCTCCCAACTCGCCAGCTCACCAAAGTAACGCGCCAATAACGCGGCGAACCGATCACGCTTGTGCCGATACGCCTCGGCCAGGTGCTGCAAATGCGCAGCTCGATCTGGCCGCCGTAATTGCTCCAACACCAGGAATTGACTGATCCGGCTGCTGTGCAAGTCAGCCGCTTGCTTGAGTCGCCCAATATAAGGAATCAGGTCCGGCGACGCCGCCAGAAAACCCAGACGCAAACCGGGTGCGAGACTCTTCGAAAACGAGCCCTGATAAATCCAGGACGCTCGCTGTAGTCGCGCGCAGATCGGTTGTCGATCACATGCCTCATAAAATAGATCGCGATACGGATCGTCTTCAAACAACGGAATACCATGCGCATCGCATACCGCAGCCACCTCGGTTCGCTCGGCCGACGAGTAGCAATAACCGGTGGGATTCTGGAAGGTAGGAATGGCGTACAGCAACGCCGGCGCTCCCTCTGCGTTCACCGTGGTACGCAACGACTGCGGCGCGAACGGCTGCAACTGTGCACCAAAGAACCGAAACACTTGCAGCGCCGCCAAATAAGTGGGCGATTCGACCGCAACATGTGTGTCTTGATCTATAAACAGCTTGGCGACGAGATCAATACCCTGCTGCGAGCCGGACAGCACCAACACCTGTTCCGGTGTGCACTGCAAACCCAAATCGCCAAGTTGCTCGGCAAGCATCGCACGCAACTCCGGTTCTCCCTCCGTGGCACCATATTGCAGATACGACGCGGGCACGCGGGCAGTGAGCTCGGGAAAGCTGTCCGGCGCGGGTAAGCCCCCGGCAAAGGACACCATCCCAGGACGGTCAATAACCGACAAAATTTCGCGAATCGGCGATGCCTGTAAATCGGACACGCGCTTGGAAAGCCGACTATTCACACCCACCTCTTATAATGTCAATGTTATTGACCTATAGACAGATTAGTGGCCTCCGCACTAAAGTGTCAATATGGTTGACCAAAATAAACAGGCGCTATTGCGCGACGCCATCGAGCAGTTTTATTTTGCCTATCGCGCCTTCACCGCACGGCCGGATAAAATTCTTGAGCAGCGCGGTCTCGGCCGGGTGCATCACCGCATCCTGTACTTTGTGGCGCATCGGCCGGGCTTGGCCGTCAATGAACTGCTGAGTATTCTCGGCGTGAGCAAACAGGCGCTAAATGCGCCCCTGCGTCAGTTAGTGAAAATGAAATTACTATCGAACGACGCCGCTGACCATGATCGTCGCGTCAAGCAGATTTACCTGACGGATGAGGGCAGGAAACTCGAGACACAACTCACCAACACGCAAATGAAACAGCTCGATGCCGTACTGCAACAAGCGGGCAACAAATCCGCCGCAGCTTGGTTGGCCATCATGACTGCCATCGCTGCCGAATAAGCTATTACATTGTGCGAACCGGCGTCACGCGAACTGGGCTAGACTTGCCGGCATGATTACCCGTGTCGAGTCTCATATTGAACGTTCGTGAATATCCATGACCTTTGCTGATTTACATGTGCAGCCCGATCTCATCGCAGCGCTGGCCAAACAACAA
>JANMSB010000438.1:0-6718 GCA_031388915.1 Pseudomonadota bacterium
ACGATGCCGTTGTAAGCCGATGGCCCACGCACCGAGGTGCTGGTGTCCGTACCCACCGATAGCACCGCGAAGTTGGCCGCAATAGCCGCGCCGGAACCGGAGCTGGAACCGCCGGTGTGGCGTTTGAAGTGATAGGGATTCACCGTCTGACCACTTACCGAGTTGTAACTGCCACCGGCAAATTCGCCCATGGCTGCCTTACCAAGAATGACGGCGCCGGCATCGCGCAGCGCCTTGGCGAGATACGCATCATCGGGCGGGATGGAATTTTTTAGAATGGCTGAGCCATTGCTGGTCGGCATATCGTAGGTATCGACATTGTCCTTCAACAGTACTGGAATGCCGTGTAAGGCCGAGCGTTTGCCGGTTTTCTTGCGCTCGTTATCCAAGGCGGCCGCGACGTTTAACGCATCTGGATTCAGTGTGATGATGGAATTCAGCTTTGGACCGCCATCTTCATACGCAGCAATGCGTGCTAGATAGAGCTGGGTCAGTTTCTTGTAGGTTAGCGCACCGGCATCCACCGCCCGTTGTATGTCGGCGATAGTGGCTTCTTCGAGTTTGAAGGCGTGTTTCTTGTCCGCCGAAAATGCCGGCAAAGCAACGGCTACCAACGTGCCGGCGCTTAAGCCGGCTACGACACTGCGGCGTAGCAGATTGGTCATGGTGCACCTACTGAATACTGGGTAGACCAATTCAAGACGGATTGATGGGGCTGTACCCCAATGAAACTCGACTGCGCGGGTAACTGAGGTCACGCAGCGCGTCGAGCGGCATACATCCCCCGGTAGGGTAACCACACGTGCGCTTCGTCTGCCTAACTGGGAGAAATTAAACTTACGCGGTACGGTATGCAGCAAGTTAAACGGACGATGGCGGCTTTGGTGTTGGGCGTGGCGGTAACGTTGCTGATGCGACCCGCGCAGGCTGAGCAGATTCCGCTGGCGTCCGCAACCATCGCCGATCTTAACGCTGCGTTCAAAGCCGGTACGCTCAGTTCCGAACAACTGGTAAAAATGTATCTGGCGCGGATCGACGCTTACGACAAGCATGGGCCGAAGATCAATGCGGTGATTACCGTGAATCCCAAGGCAGTGGAAACCGCCAAGGCATTAGACAAAGAACGCAAGGCGAAAGGAGCGCGTTCGCCGTTGCATGGCATTCCCGTGGTGCTGAAAGACAACTTCGATACCGTTGATTTACCCACTACCGGTGGTTCGCTGTTGTTGGAAGATTCGCTGCCGCCGGACGATGCCTATGTGGTGAAGAAATTGCGCGATGCCGGCGCGATTATTCTGGCCAAGGTGAATCTTTCTGAATTTGCCTCCGGCGGTGCTCATAGTTCATTGGGTGGTCAGACACTTAATCCACACGATCTGACCCGCACGCCCTCGGGTTCATCCGGTGGCACTGGTGCTGCAATTGCGGCCGACTACGCACCACTAGGGTTGGGCACAGACACGGGTGGTTCGATTCGCGGGCCGTCCACTTCCAATGGCATTGTCGGTTTGAAGCCCACCCATGGTTTGTTGAGTCGCGATGGCATCATTCCGTTGGCGCTGAGTTTCGATACCGGCGGTCCGATGACGCGCAGCGTGTATGACATCGCGGTGTCGTTGGGTGCGATGACCGGTATCGATAGTGCCGATGTCGCCACACAGAAGAGCGCGGGAAAATCGCACACCGACTACACGCAATTTTTGAAGAAGGATGCGTTGAAAGGTGCGCGCATCGGTATTGCCCGCGATTTTCTGGGCGCGGATGCCGAAGTCGATTGGGTCATCGAAGCGGCTCTATCGGCAATGCGAGCTGCCGGCGCAACGATGGTCGATGTGCGTTATCCAAAATGGTTGCTTGACGTCAAGACCGAATTCTACAGCGCAGTTCGATATCCAGAATTTGCTGCACAGATTGCCGATTATCTGGCCACCACTGGGCCGCAGTATCCAAAGAACATCAACGAACTGATCGCGCGGGCCGACAGCTTTCGCTCGTTGCGTCCCGATGGCGCCGGCCCCAATCCCAGTCGTTGGACTTTGATGAAGCGCGAAGCAGGCAGCGGCAAACTGGACGACTATCGCTATCTGGCGGTTCGTGATCAAGGGTTGGCGCTGGTGCGGGCCACGCTGGAAGGCATCATCATTAACAACAAGTTGGATGCGATTGTGTATCCCACTTCGCCACGTCGGCCCGGACTGATTGCAGCAACGGGGGAGAGTGGTGGAGGCAGTGTTAGCTCCGCCACCAACTTTGCCAATCTCAGCGGTTTTCCGGATCTCATCGTGCCGGCCGGATTTACCGGCGACAATTTGCCGGTGGGCATTTCATTCTTCGGTCCCGCATTCAGCGAGCCCAAGTTGTTGGCGCTGGGTTACAGCTTCGAGCAGGCGACACAGGCGATACGTATGCCGGTGCACGCGCCTGCGCGCGCGGGTGAAGTAATCAACGTGCCGTGAGCATTTGACATGTGCGCTTAAAGTGCGTTCTTGATGAGGAGGAGTCTATGCGTGTTGCCCTTCTGGTTGCATTGCTGAGCGTGGCTGGCCCCGGTTCGCAGTTGGCACTGGCAGCCGGAGAGAACGCGCAGAATTTGCCGGGTTTGATGACCTATCAGGCGCCGAAATTTCCCATCGGGTTGCGTGGCGCGAAGATGGGCGATGGCTACGTCGTGATAACCATGACCATCGACGCGCAGGGACAGGTTAGCGATAGCTTCGCCTTGGCTGCCAATCACGACGCCTTTGTCCAATCCGCCACTGAGGCAATCGCCGATTGGCGATTCGCACCCACCGCAAGCACGACGGCGCCACGCCGCGAGACGGTTGAATTCGAGTTCAAGCGCCTGGGTGTGGTGACCACGTTGAGTCACGGCGAGTCGGCCAGCGCAGCCTTTATGTCGACCAATATTGAACGCAAGACCGTGCAATGGCATGAACTGGATGCCGAACCCAAACGAATCGCAGCACGCATGCCCGCTGTATCCAAAGCGTCGTTGAAAAAACTGGGCGCCAAGCCCTTAATGCTCAACTACATCATCGACGACCAAGGCCGGGTGCGAATCCCAGTCATTAGCGAGTCGGACGACGCCGAGCTATCCGAGCGGGTGTTGGCCGCCGTGCGTCAATGGCGCTACTCGTCACCCTTGTACAAAGGCAAGCCGATGGCCGTTGAGGTAACCCGCTCGCTGGTGTTGCCCCAATAATCGACCAGTAATAGACGATCATCACCAGCAATCACCGGTGTCCAGACCGGCGCCGGTTTCAGCCGGGATTTGCCCAACATTTGCCGGTGTCAGGACAGGTTAAGGGGGTGGGGTAGCACCGCACCGCGTCGTCTCAAGTAGGAGGGCAATTTCAGGGCAACCGTTGATTTGCCGTGGCTGCCTTTGCCCGCTGAAAATGAACGCTAATTCGGACGTGCATGAGTATTTACAAGCTTGGCATTGCATTCGTTACATTTATTGCCATCGTCGCCGCGCCACGCAGCGTCAACGCGTTGGCTATCGAGGAAGCAACGGTTGCCGACGTGCAGGCCGCTTATGTCGCTGGCCGCCTGACGGCGCGTGAAGTGGTTGCCGCGTACCTGGAGCGTATTGCGGCCTACGACCAACAAGGTCCCTATCTCAATTCGATCATCAGCGTGAATCCCAAAGCGCTGGCGGAAGCCGATGCGCTGGATGCCAAACTCAAACTCAGTGGCAAGCTAAGTGGTCCGCTGCATGGCGTGCCGATCTTGGTGAAAGATTGCATCGATGCGCTGGACATGCCCATGACCGCAGGCTTCCAGGGCTGGAAAAATTACTACCCACCCAGCGATGCGCCACTGGTGGCCAAGATCAAAGCGGCGGGCGGCATCGTTATTGGCAAGGCTTCACTGTCGGAGTTCACCAATGGCGGTGGCGACAATATCAATTCGGTATTGCCGGGCTACGCGCGTAATCCTTACAACACGGCCTTTGCCACCGGCGGTTCGTCCGGCGGCACCGGCGCTGCGATTGCTGCCAACTTCGCGTTGATCGGCGTGGGCACAGATACCGGTGGTTCGGTGCGCATGCCATCGGCGCATAACGCACTGGCCGGGTTGCGTCCCACGGTGGGTGTGGTGTCACGCATTGGTATTCAACCGAACAACAGTGTGCGCGATACCGCCGGTCCCATGGCCAGAACCGTCACTGACATGGCGATTTTGTTGGATGCCATGGCCGGCGCAGATGTTAACGATCCGGTGACCTTGAACAGCAAGGGCCACATTCCGAAAACTTACACCAGTAGTTTGAAAAAGGACGCACTCAAAGGCGCGCGCCTCGGTGTGTTGCGTCAAGTGTTCACGGCCAAGGTGACCGATCCACGCATTATTCAGCACTTCGAGCAAACACTCAGTGAGTTACGCGTCGCCGGCGCGGTCATCGTCGATGACTTCGCTGTGCCGGAAATTGACAACCTGCCGCGCGCACCGCAAACACCGGCGCGCAGAAAAGCCGACATGATCAAGTTTCTCGCGGCGCATCCCGGTATTCCCTATCCCTCGTCGCAAGCGATTGCCGATTCCAAGTTGGCACACCCGTTACATCAAGCAGGTCTGGAGGCCGTGGCGGCTGCCGGTGCGCCCGAATCCGATCCGGCAACCATCAAGGGCTTGGAAACCGAAGCGTTGTATCGCACGGCGTTCACCAAGGCCATGGATGCGGGCAAGATCGATGCGGTGATTTTCCCCACCTGGGCACAGTTACCGGTGGTGAATGGCGATCGTAATACGCAGGTCATGACCAACGAGCCTAATCCCAAAGGCGGCGTGACTGGCTTGAGCAGCAGCCTGACTTTTGTGGGCAGCACCTTGCAGTGGCCGGCGCTGTCGGTGCCCAGCGGTTATCTCGGCCAAGGCCTGCCGGTGGGATTGCAAATCCTCGGTCGTGCCTGGGATGACGCCAAGATCATTGGTTATGCCTATGCCTACGAACAGATGACCCGTTATCGCCGGCCGCCGGCGAGTGTGCCGCCGTTGTCCATTAGTGCTGCCGATGTGCATTCGGCCAAGCCCACGGCTGAGCTAGCGGCAATCACCGACACGTTCAACCCTAAACAATTGACTACCGATCTCAAGTGAAGCCTGTGACAAAGACAATTCTCTGGGTATTGGTGATAGCCGTTATCGGCGGCGGGTTGGCGTACCCGAAAATCAAACCCTTGCTGATAGCAGCGGAATCGAAGTCAGCGGACGCGAAACCCACCTCGGGAAGTTCAGGCCAAGGCGAAGGTAAGGGTGAAGGTAAGCAAGGTGGCGGTAAGCGCAATGGCGGTGGTTCCGGCGGTGGCGCACCTTTGAAAGTATCTACCTTTGTGGTGACGCCGGGGCCATTCGCCGAGACGGTGACTTCCACTGGCTCGTTACGCGCCGAGGAAGGTGTGGAGTTGCAGGCCGAGACCAACGGCAAAGTGGTGGCGATCAACTTCACCGAAGGCACCAATGTGCGCAAGGGTGCGTTGCTGGTGAAGCTCAATGATGCGGACCTGCGCGCGAGTTTGGCGCGCGCTACCTATCGCCGCGAGTTGGCAAAAACCCGCGAGCGCCGCTACGGACAATTGCTAGGCCAGAAGGTGGTGACCCAGGACGACTACGACAGCGCACTCAACGACGTTAACGTGCAGCAGGCGGAAATGGCGTTGTATCAGGCGCAAATCGCCGAGACTGAGATTCGCGCGCCATTCGACGGCGTGGTTGGCTTGCGTTACGTCAGTATGGGCGCATTTGTTAACGCGACGACGCGCATCGCCACCTTGCAGCGATTGGAAAAACTCAAGATCGATTTTGCGGTGCCGGAAAAATACACCGGACGCGTCACCGTAGGCAGCACGATCACCTTCACGGTCGCGGGTGGGGCAGAGAAATTCACAGGCCAGATCTTTGCCATCGATCCGCGCATCGATAGCGGCACGCGCACTTTATTGATACGCGCTGTCAGCGACAATCATGATGGCCGCTTGCTACCGGGTGCGTTTGCCAACATCGAGTTCACCCTGAGCGAGCTGAAGGAAGCGCTGCTTATTCCTTCCGAAGCCGTCGTTCCCGGGTTGGACGAAAAGAATGTGTTCGTGATGAGCGATGGCAAAGCCGAACGGCGTGTGGTGGCAATCGGCACCCGTACTGCGAGCGCCGTGCATATCCTGTCTGGTCTTACGCCCGGTGAAATTGTGATCACTTCCGGGTTACAGCAGATGCGCGCCGGCCAGGCCGTGACGCAGCTCGAACCAGTTGGCACCAAAGAAACGGGCGCCAAGCAGCCTGAGGATGCGGCCGGCGCGCCGGAATCGAAAGCGACTACTCGCGTCACATCCACTATCCCACCCGCGTTGGCCGACATCACTCAGCCCAGGCCACCCGCCCAGGCCACCAGGTAACCCGCCATGAAACTTGCGGAACTCAGCATCCGGCGACCGGTGCTCACCATTGTGATGGCGATCTTGATCGTGCTCATGGGCGCACTCAGTTTGCAACGACTGCCGATACGTGAGTACCCGGCGGTCGATCCGCCGAGTTTGTCTATCGCCACTAGTTACCCGGGTGCGGCGGCGGAAGTCATACAGGCGCAAATCACCGAGCCGATTGAAGAAGCGGTCAATACGGTGGCGGGCATCGATACGCTCACCTCGACCAGCCGCGAGGGATCAAGTCAGATCTCGGCGGAATTCAAACTGGGTACGGACCTCGATACCGCCGCCAG
>JANMSB010000437.1:0-1583 GCA_031388915.1 Pseudomonadota bacterium
CTACGTCAACCAGGTGTATCTGGATTATTGGCAGAAGCGCCGCGAAGAAGTTGAAGGGCGCACGGCCGCCGAATTGATTGGCGATGAGCCGTTCGAATTACGGTACAAACCGTTTATAGATCGCGCCATTAATGGCGAGCATGTGATCCTGGATGCCAGTCTTGAATATCCGGTGCTTGGCAAGCGTCACATACGTTCCAGTCTGTCGCCTGCGCGTGACAGGCACGGCGGCATTATCGGCGCGGTGCTGCGCATTGAAGATATTACCGATCTCAAGGAAGTAGAACTGTCGCTGCGCCATACCGTGCGCTTGCTGGAAGAAAAGAAATTGGACCTGCAGCGGTTCATCTACATTCTGTCGCACGATCTACGTGAGCCGGTTAACACTATTCTGAATTTCAGCGGCTTGCTGCGCGAACAGTTTGCCGACAGAGGCGCTTCGTCATCCCCGAGGGCGCATCGCCATCCCCATTGGGGGACGGGGGAAGGCGCCGAGCAGGTGCGTAAGTTCCTGGAGTTCGTGTATAAAGGCGGCGACCGCATGCGCAGCCTGTTAGAAGATTTGTTGAAGTATGTGCGGGTCGATAGCAACCAGCCCGATAGCGGCCCGGTATCGCTAGACGAAGTGTTTCAAGAGGTCAAGCAAGACCTCGCCGCTGTGCTGGAACGCACCCATGCTGAGATTGTGTGTGAGCCCTTGCCGACGGCGCAGGGCGATCGTCATATGTTGCGTGTGTTAGTGCAGAACTTGATTGAAAACGCGATCAAGTTTGTGCCACCCGGCGTAGTGCCCAGCGTGCATATCGGTGCGACCACCGATGTCGAAGCCTGGCAATTGACGGTAACTGACAATGGCGTGGGAGTTCGCGACGAACACCGCGAACAGATTTTTGGTTTGTTTAAGCGCTTGCACTCGCGCAAATATTACGAAGGCACTGGGTTGGGCTTGGCGACCTGCCGAAGAATTGCTGAGTTGCATGGCGGTCGCATTTGGGTAACAGCCGCGCCGCAGGGCGGGAGCTGCTTTCATGTGTGGTTGCCGCGGTAGGGGCTGGCGATGGTTGCCACGTTCTGTTTGCGGGACGGCGACCTACCGGTCAATTAAGTTTTACACTGAGTTCTGCTGGAATTTTTGATGATCATTTCGCAAAGCGTATTACTGGTCGATGATAACGAAGCCGATAATGTCTACCACGAAATCATATTCCGGCGCGCTGGTTTCACCGGCGAGGTGGTGGTGTGCGAATCGGGCGAAAACGCGCTTGAATATCTAAAAGCCAATCAGAACAAAATGCCCGAGTTGATATTGCTGGATATCAACATGCCGGGCATGGATGGTTTTGAGTTCGCGCAAAGCGCCACGCCCTACTTGACTGGCAGCGCCACCGTAACGGTGGTCATGCTGACTTCTTCGGCCTCCGAAGCCGATCGCCGCAAGGCGCAGGCGTTGCCGGTGATTCGTGGCTACATCATCAAGCCGCTCACCGAACAAACCGCGGTTGAGTTGTTGGCCGGCAACTTCGATACGGATTTCTAGGGCCTGACCCACCTACTGCTGTCATTTCGACCGAAGGGAGAAATCT
>JANMSB010000494.1:0-2922 GCA_031388915.1 Pseudomonadota bacterium
CCCTGCACAAAGTCCACGCCTATACGGCGCGCGGCTTCCAGTGACGCAGCGTCTTCGACTTGTTCGGCAATGACCTGGAAGTTGAGCGTACGCGCGAGTTTGACCATGGCCGAGACCATGGCTTGATTGACATTGTCGGTGCCGAGGTTGCGGATAAACGAGCCGTCGATTTTTAAGTAATCGATGGCCAAGTGCTTGAGGTTGCCGAACGAGGACAGGCCACGACCGAAATCATCCAGCGCAAAGCGACAACCCATGCCATGTAACACGCCAATAAAGCGCCTAGTTTGTTCAATATTGGTCATCACCGAATTTTCGGTGACTTCAAAACACAGTTGCTGCGGCAACACGCCGCTGTGATCCAAACACTCAACCACGAATTCCAAAAAGCTCGGGTCGGCCAGCGTTTGACCGGATAAGTTGATGGCCAGCGAACGGCCCTCGGGTAAACGAATACCGCCGCGCCCCAGCGCCGTCAAAGCGGTTTGCACCACCCAGCGATCGACATCAACCATCAAGCGATAACGTTCGGCGGCGCGTAAAAATTCCGCCGGCGCGATGCCTTCCGGCACATGTTCGTCACGCAGACGCAGCAACACTTCCAAGGCCGGCCCATCGTCGCGCTGACTGGTGAGCACCGCCACGATGGGCTGCGCCAACAATTCAAACTGATTTTCCTTGAGCGCTACTTGCAGACGCTGCAACCACTGAATCTCGCCGCGCTGGCGTGCTACTGCTTCGTCGCGCGCCGAATAAACATGCACATGATTGCCGTGGTGGCCGTTGTGGCGCTTGGCCACATAGCAGGCCGAGTCGGCCGCGCTCAGCACTTCTTCCATGGTGCCGCTTTCGCGGGTGATTTCCACCAAGCCAACGCTGATGCCGATGGTGAAGATTTTGTCCTTCCACACAAAACGGTAGTCGTTAAGCTTGCGCACCATGTCTTCGGCGATCTGTGCCGCCTTTTCCAGCGGACAGCCGCTCAAGATGACGCCAAATTCGTCGCCACCCAATCGACCCACCGTATCCGAGTCGCGTACCGCGTCTTTAACCAGCGCCGCCACTTCGCGCAGCAAACTGTCGCCGGCCAAGTGTCCCGAGGTGTCGTTGACGACTTTGAAGCGGTCTAGATCGAGATAACACAGTACATGGCTGGCCGCGCTGGCCCGCGCCGAATCAACCGCCTCTTGCAGGCGCCGCTCGAATTCGCGGCGATTCACCAAGCCGGTCAAGGCATCGTGGCTGGCTTGATACGACATCTGGCGGGTTAAACCACGCAATTCGCTGACATCACGCAGCAGGACCACGGTGCCGGTCTGGTCCCCATAGGGACTCTTGAGCGGCGACACCGACAAATCCACCGAGTGCTCCGCGCCGCTGCGCGACACCATCAAACTGCGGCGGCCGGCGCTGACCCGTGCCTGAGCGCTCAGTGCCTGCTTGACCGGGTCCGGCAACTCATGTCGATCCAGTTCGTCCACTAACTTGACCAGCTCGGAGAACTCGCGCCCCAAGGCGTCGGCAATGGGCACGCCGGTCAACAGTTCGGCAGCACGATTTAAGTATTCAACGCGGCTTTTTTCGTCAGTGGTAATGATGCCTTCGCCGAGGGAATCCATGGTTTCCCACGCGCTTGACCGCGGCCGAGTCACCGGTGCCGCTTGGGCACTTACCCGCGGCGTCATTTCCGCCAGGGCAATCAGCAGGGCGTGTTCACCGTGGAAATCTAGCCGCTGCTGCGAGAGTTCAACTCGTACCGTCTGTGCTTCGTCGGGGCGTAATTCCAATTCCAGCCGCGCCGGCACGGTCTCGGCATGCAGGGCACGGCGCAAATGCGCGCGCAACAAATCCGCATAGTCGGCCGGCACGCAATCGGCAAGCTGCAAGCCGAGCAAATCCACCGGCTTGGACTGACCCAGCAGATTGGCAAACGCTTGATTGACAAACAGCAAATGCTCGCCGTGCACCGCCACCGGCTCGCGCATGCTCGACAGCACCCGCACCAATTGCCGGTCTTGATCCCGGACTACGCGCTGGCTGGCGGCCAGTTGATCGATAAACGGCGATAACCGCTGGGCGAGCGGCGCGGTGATCCCGGTGCCAAGCTCGACGGGTATCGGCAAGGCCGCGTGCGCCGCCGTGGCCAGTTGGTCGGCGGCATCGCGCACCCGAAACACGTCGCGGCGGCGCAATAGCAGCGTAATCGCGAGGCTTGCCAGCGCCAAAACCAACAAAGTGCCCAAAACCCAGCTCATTACCCGCTCATTTATCGACGTACCTGTATGAACAATTCCCGCAGGACGCAACCGAAATGCGAACTGCCTCACGGAAAGAATATCCGAAGGGGTGCTGCAGAACTTTATAGATTGACCATAATTGTTCGCCGAATGGCGACAGACATTAATTGCGTCAACCGTCCTCTGCCAGGTGGGGGATGGCGTTGGCCCGCACGTCGGATTGGCACGAACCCTTTGCAACTTCCCGTCGGCTTCCGGGTTAGTACTCATCAGATATGCAAAAGCATCCGGCTTGTACGCCTGCGCCAAACTTCGTAGGCTTGCGAATTGACCCCGCCTCTAGCCCACGAGACGTCGCACCATGACCCTGGATATGCAAGCCGCCCGCGAACAGATGATTACCCAGCAGATTCGCACCTGGAATGTGCTGGATGACCGCGTGCTGGCGACCCTGCGCAGCGTGCCGCGTGAAGCATTCGCACCGGAGGCGTATCGGATCTTGGCGTTTGCCGACACCAACCTACCGCTGGCGCATGGACAAGTCATGCTGGCGCCGAAGCTCGAAGGCAAAATTCTCCAGGCGCTGAATGTGCAGAACACCGACAAAGCACTGCTGGTCGGCGCCGGTTCGGGACACTTGGCCGCATGCCTGGGGCAACTGGCCGGCAAAGTACGGGTGATCGAG
>JANMSB010000011.1:0-4443 GCA_031388915.1 Pseudomonadota bacterium
ACCTGATACAAATCCAGGTTAGAGGCCGCCGCGCCCGTAGCGAGCTTGCTGGCGCCGCCACTGTTGCGGTGAATGATCTCCACCAGTTGATCCAATTCTTCCTGCGGCACCAAGCCCGGTTTGTTTGCTGGATCTTTTCTATCTGCGCCGATATCGATGATGCCGATGCCATCGTGGGTATCGAGCACTGTCAGCGCGTTGGTGGGACGAATGTCGATCCACTCCTTGAGATGTTTCGCGGTGCGAAACGCAAAGGCATGCAGCAGCAACGGCGGCAGCGCAAAGTCGTACACCCAATCCACATGCCTGGCGATTTCAACCTGCTTGCGATAGTAGGAATGCACTTCCACCAGCACTTCCAAGCCCAGACTGCGCGCACGATTGGAAAACTCGCTGATGAACTCAAAGGTCTCTGGCATCATGAAACAAGAAGCGCCGGCCTTTTTGATGGCGTAGCCCACTGCATCCAGGCGCACCATGCGAATGCCGTTTGCGCTGAAAGTTTGCAGGATACGTTCAAGATACGCCGCGCCCTGCGGATGCCTGACATCGATGTCGATTTGCTGCGGCGTAAACGTGGTCCACAGCGTGCGTTGTTCGCCGTTATGCAACGTCACCTGCGTAAACGGCAGGCCAGGGCGCGGTCGATAGATGGCTTGCAGATCCGCTTCGCTCACGCCCTGCGGAAATATGGCATCGCGCGTCAGAAACAGCCCGTCGTACTGCGAAGCGTTGCCTCTTTGCATAAAGTCGATGAACTGCGGCGACTCGCTGGACATGTGATTGACGATGACATCCGCCATCACATCGGTGTGCTGAGCCAACGCCTTGATATCCGACCAATGGCCCAAGCGAGCATCCACCTGAGTGTGATCCTTGGGATCGAACCCGGCGTCGGCGCCATCGATGGCATTGAAGAACGGCAACAGGTGCACACTGCCAAACAAACCCGCCAGCGGTCCTTGCAGCAAAGCCGACAACTCGGCAATGCCAGCGCCGCCTAGCCGGTCGACATAGGTAATAAGTTGAACCTGATTCTTCATTTGACTATTTGTGCGTCCCCGGTGCTGCACAAATTACAATCGATTGCATTCGTTGTAAAGAGGTATATTCTGTTCATGGGGGACGCGGCCGATATGCCGCAATGCAACACAAACCAACGTTAGGTATGCGCCATGACCAAGCCAGAGGCCGACAACGACGCCCGCAATATCACGCTGATCAAGTGGCTTACCTACTTGATGTTCTTGATGTTCGCCATGACCAGCGATGCAGTGGGCAGCGTGATTCCGAAGATCATCGAAGAGTTTCGCCTAAGTCTGAAAGCGGCCAGCGCGTTTCATTACGTGCCAATGGCGGCGATTGCCTGCGGTGCTGTGTTGCTGGGTTTCATGGCCGACCGAGCTGGACGTAAGATCACCATCATCATTGGCCTGCTGCTATATGGCATTAGTTCATTGCTATTTGCCTTCGGCAATTCGTTCGGCGTATTTGTCGCACTGCTCGCCTGCGCTGGAATCGGTGTGAGTATCTTCAAGGTAGGTGCACTGGCGTTGGTTGGCGATATATCAAGGTCAACCGCCGAACACACTGCGCTGATGAACAGAGTCGAGGGTTTCTTCGGCATCGGCGCCATCATCGGCCCGGCGATTGTCGCCATGCTGATTGGCGCGGGCATGTCATGGAAGTATCTGTATGTGATTGCAGCCGGCATTTGCGGGTTGTTAATTGCCATTGCGCTGACGGTGCGTTATCCGCACACGCACCATGACAGCACCACACCCATCAATCTGGCGCGCACCTTCGGCATGATGCGCAACCCCTATGCGCTAGGATTTTCCTTACTCATCATGTTGTACGTCGCCGTTGAGGTTGCCATTTATGTGTGGATGCCAACGTACTTGCAACAATACAGTGGCTCGGCGACTTGGCTGGCAAGTTACGCATTGACCATTTTCTTCGTACTGCGCGCGCTAGGCCGATTTCTGGGTGCGTGGCTGCTGCAACGTTTCGGCTGGACACTAATTCTGGTGGTGTTTGCTGCGGCTATTTTTGCCTGCTTTGCAGGCTCTCTGTACGGCGGGGTGAACAGCGGTGTGTATCTGCTGCCGCTGTCAGGTTTGTTCATGTCGATGATGTATCCGACGCTCAATTCCAAAGGCATCAGTTGCTTTGCCAAGGAAGAGCATGGCTCGGTAGCCGGCGTGATTTTGTTTTTCACCGCCTGTGCCGCAGCGGCAGGACCATTATTGATGGCGGCCGTCAGCGATGCATTCGGCGGTATTCAATATGGCTTCATGCTTGCCACCGGCTTTGCCGCCCTATTGTTCGCCGGTCTATTGGTCAATTATCTACTCGACCCGGCCAATCATCGCTTACAGCAGCTTGATCGCAGCGAGTACCGACATGCTTAGCGCAAATGGCGACTAAAATAATTAATACTGCCTCGGTTCCCGGTTGAGACGAGACATGTCTCGCCCTCTTGATGCTTCACGCCTGGTTGGTCGGGGCATGCCTCGCCCCTACGATAGACGCCGGATCAAGGCAGCGTCATTGCATTTAAGGAGCCTCTGAATAACCTACTGCGCTCGACATCTTGCGTCCGTCCGGTGCTCGCCATGTTGGTTGGAATTGGCTCATTTATTCTCGATAAACTCCGGTTCCTGCGCTCCGGTCGAACGCAACCTGTCTTCGCTCGCGACGGTTCTTCAGAGGTTCCTTAACGCTTCGCCACCACACTCGACTCACGCACAATCAACTCCGCTGGCATGGTAGCCGAGGACGTTTCTTCGCCTTCAATACGGCGCAACACCAAATCGACCAGAGTTTTCGCGCCACGCTGCAAATCCTGGCGAACAGTGGTCAGCGACGGATGCACATGCGAGGCCATGGGAATGTCATCGAAACCCACCACCGCCACATCGCGTGGCACGGACAAGCCCGAAGCGACCATGGCGCGAATGGCGCTGATGGCAATCACATCGGTGGCGGCAAACACAGCATCGAACTTGGCACCGCTGCGAATGTAAGCGCGCATGGCTTCATAAGCGGTATCGGCCGTCATATGCGCCGGCACGATTCGGTCGGCGGTGGTGCCACGCGGGCCGCGCACCAGCGCCAATTTATAGCCATCGTGGCGCAAACTGATCTCAGGAATAGCCGGGTCGCCAAGGAACACGATGCGGCGACGCCCGGCGTTGAGCAAGTGCTCCACCGCCACGCGCGCGCCGCCAACGTTATCGGTGCCCACTGTGCAATAAGACTGATGTTCGAAATGCCCGCCCCACACCACCAATGGAAAGTAATTCTTCGCCGCTGTTTCAAGCGCTACATGCTCGGTACTTTGCCCGATGACGATGATGCCGTCGGAGCGCTGCGCTGCGATCAATTTCGGCAACCAGTTTTCCATAGGCGGCAGGATTTTTTGCAGGAACATGCCATAGCCACGTTGGGTGATCTCATCGGCCAGATGCCCCAGCATGTTGACGAAGAACGGATCGGTCAGCGCTTGACCGGTTTCATGTTGCAAGGGAATGGCAACACTTAGCGTCTGCGTGCGTTTCAAGCGCAGATTGCGCGCCGTGGCATTCACCACGTAGCCATGTTCCTGCGCCAGTTTGAGTATTCTGTCGCGCATGCTTTGCTCGACCAGCGGACTACCCGCCAATGCACGCGACACAGTCGATGCATGCACGCCCGCCAATCTGGCAATGTCGGACATCTTGGCAGGACCTGAGCGTTTGCGTTTGGTCATTGTTCTGATCAATTCGGGAGCTCAAGCGATTGGGAGTTGGAAGTTTGTGCCCCAATATGAAGCCCGTCAATTTATGCCGCCTTACCCATCGATTTTCGGTAGGCAAGCATCACCAGTGAATCTACAATGATTGACATCAATTGCTGCAGACTCCAGAACGCCACGCAATCGGGTCCTGCCGTCACCAATGAGGCCATGTCATGCCTGCCTACTCATCGCTGCATCCACGCATTGCTGACGTGACCGCGCGTATCACCGCGCGCAGCCGCGATACACGGCAAACCTATTTGCAGCACATGCAGGCGGCACGCGGCAATGGTCCAGCGCGCGCGCAACTGGCCTGTACCAATCTTGCCCATGGCTTTGCCGCTGCAGACGCACCCGACAAGCCACAGCTCAAATCGGGTCGCTGGCCGAATATTGCGATTGTTTCAGCCTATAACGACATGCTGTCGGCACATCGACCTTTGGAACGTTATCCGGCACTGATCAAACTCGCGGCGCGCGAAGCAGGCGCGGTGGCGCAGTTTGCCGGCGGCGTGCCGGCCATGTGCGATGGCGTCACCCAAGGTCAGCCGGGCATGGAGCTGTCGTTGTTCAGCCGCGATGTGATTGCCATGAGCACCGCCATTGCGTTGTCGCACAATATGTTCGATGCCGCCCTGTGTCTGGGCGTGTGCGACAAAATC
>JANMSB010000013.1:0-4871 GCA_031388915.1 Pseudomonadota bacterium
GCGCGTGAAGCTGCCATGCGTCACAAAATGTACGCCACCTTCATGGCCAAACCCATGGCGCGCGAACCCGGCAGCGCCATGCACATCCACCAGAGCATTATCGACACCAAGAGCGGCAGTAACATTTTCAGCAACGCCGACGGCAGTGCCTCGGCACTGTTTTTTGCGCACATCGCCGGTCTGCAAAAGTATTTGCCCGCCGCCATGTCGCTGTTTGCACCAAATGTGAACTCCTATCGACGCATCCAGCGCCATCTGTCAGCGCCGATCAACACCCAGTGGGGCTACGACAATCGCACTGCCGGTCTGCGTGTGCCGGTTTCCAGCCCGGAAAATCGCCGCGTCGAAAATCGCGTCGGCGGTGCGGATGCGAACGGCTATCTAGCCATTGCCGCATCGTTGGCGTGTGGTTATCTGGGCATGATGGAAAGCTTGAATCCCGGTGAGCCGGTTACCGGCAGCGCCTACGACCTGCCGTATTCTTTGCCGAGAAATCTCGAAGAATCCTTGCGCCTGTTGCGCCAGAGTCAGCCCTTAAGCGAACTCTTGGGCGAGCGTTTCGTGTTGGCCTATACCGCCGTCAAGGAAACCGAATACGAAACCTTCCTGCGCGTCATCAGTTCCTGGGAGCGTGAGCACTTGTTGTTGAACGTGTAACCGCTGTAGCAGCGGAATCTTGTCGAGATACCTCTTGGCCCGCCAACAGCACTGCGCTACGCTCTGGCTTATCCCAACACTGTATCGAGAGGCCGCTATGTCTGCTCAGACACCATTGACTCCCTCCCTTGCCATCAAGTTGGCATGCATCGGCATGACAGCTCTGTTGTTGGCTGCATGTAGCAAGAAGGAGGAGACCGCTGCGCCAGCCGCGCCGGTGGCTGCTGCCAGTTCGGCCATGGACGACGAAAAAGTCCTCAACGTTTACAACTGGTCGGATTACATCGCCGAAGACACCGTCAAGAATTTCGAAGCCAAGTACGGCATCAAGGTCAACTACGATGTGTTCGATTCCAACGAAGTGGTGGAGACCAAGCTGCTGGCCGGCAATACCGGCTACGACTTGGTGATTCCGTCGGCACAGTTCATGGAGCGCCAGATCAAAGCCGGCGTGTTCCAGAAGCTCGACAAGTCGCTGCTGAAGAATGTCGGCAACATGGACCCGGGCATCATGCAGCGCGTGGCGTTGCACGACCCTAACAACGAACATGCCATTCCCTACATGTGGGGCACCGACGGCATCGGCTACAACGTCGAGAAGGTGAAGAAGATCATGCCGGATGCGCCGGTGGATAGCTGGTCGCTGGTGCTGGACCCGAAGGTGGCGGCCAAGTTCAAGGACTGCGGTATTTCCATCCTGGATGCGGCTTCCGACATTCGTAGCATCGTGCTGCTGTACCTGGGCAAGGACCCCAACAGCCAGGACCCCAACGATCTGAAACTGGTTGAAGCACAGTTGATGAAGATTCGTCCCTATGTGCGCAAGATTAATTCATCGCAGTACATCGAAGATTTGGCCAACGGTGACCTGTGCATTGCCGTGGGGTATAGCGGTGATATTCTGCAATCGCGTGATCGCGCCGCCGAAGCCAACAATGGCGTGACCGTGGCGTACTCGGTGCCCAAGGAAGGCGCGATCATCTGGTTCGACATGATGTCCATGCCTGCCGATGCCAAGCATCCCAAGAACGCCCATCTGTTCATGGACTACTTGATGCAGCCCGAAGTCGCCGCGGCCAACTCCAACGCAGTGAACTATGCCAACGGCAATCTGGCTTCCGAGCAGTTCATCAATGACTCGGTGAAGAACGATCCGGGCGTGTATCCGCCGGCCGAAGTGAAAGCCAAGCTGTCGCCAGAACTGGCGGTGGCCGACGACTACAACCGCTTGCTGACGCGTACCTGGACGCGGTTCCAGACCGGCAAGTAACTATGAATGACGCCATCCTGTCTGTCGGGCGCGACCATGTAATTGATCTGGCGCGCCCCTACGGGGACTGGTTGTATCCGAATGTAGGGGCGTGATTCATCACGCCCTTTTTATTGCGAGACTGTCATGGCCTCATCTGCGCTCGATTCCGCCTGTGTACGCCAACCCTGGAATGATCCCAACGCCGAACCCTATATTCGCATCGAGCAGGTGACCAAGCGCTTCGGCGACTTTGTTGCAGTCAATGATGTCTCGCTGAATATTTATCGTACTGAGCTTTTTTGTCTGTTAGGCGGCTCCGGCTGCGGCAAGACCACCTTGTTGCGCATGCTGGCGGGATTTGAAGAGCCGAGCAGCGGCAAGATATTCATTGATGGCCTGGACATGAGCGGCATTCCGCCCTACGAACGTCCGGTCAACATGATGTTTCAATCCTACGCATTGTTCCCCCATATGAACGTCGATCAGAACGTGGGCTTTGGGTTGAAGATGGAAGGCAAACCCAAGAGCGAGATTGCCGACCGCGTGGCGCACATGCTCAAGCTGGTGCGCTTGTCCGAATTCGGCCAGCGCAAGCCACATCAATTGTCGGGTGGTCAACGGCAACGCGTGGCGCTGGCGCGCGCCCTGATCAAGCAGCCCAAGTTACTGTTGCTCGATGAACCCTTGGGCGCGTTGGATAAAAAACTGCGCGAACAAACGCAATTCGAATTGGTGAATCTACAGGAGCAGCTCGGCGTTACCTTTGTGGTGGTGACCCACGATCAAGAAGAAGCCATGACCCTGGCATCGCGCATCGGCGTGATGGATCACGGCAAGATCGTACAAGTGGGCACACCCAAGGACATCTACGAATTTCCCAACTGCAAGCACGTGGCCGAATTCATCGGTTCGGTGAATTTGTTTGAAGGCCACCTCACCGCCGACGAACCCGATCATGTACGCATTGCCTGTCCGGAATTAGAGCGGCCAGTGTATGTCGCGCACGGCATCAGTTCAGCACCACAAGCCAAGGTATGGGTGGCCATTCGCCCTGAGAAAATTCAGTTGTCGCTGCAGCAGCCTAGCGGCGACGAAAACTGGACGCGCGGTGTGGTCAAGGAAATTGCCTACATGGGCGACATGTCGGTGTTTCTGGTCAAGCTGGCGTCGGGAAAACAACTGCGAGTGACGCGGCCCAACATGTGGCGTCACGATGATGAAAACATCACTTGGGAGCAGGAGGTGTATGTGAGCTGGCACGACACCAGCCCGGTGGTGGTGAGCGCATGAATCCCGCGCAGCCCAGCAAGGCACAACCGCCGCAAGGCGAACGGTTCAGCGCCGGTGTGCAATTGATGCTGCGCGCCGTGAAAAGTATGCCGCCGTATCGTTGGACACAGGCACGCTTGGCGCGTTGGAGCGTGCGCGGCCGGACGGCGGTGATTGCGACGCCGTATTTATGGTTGCTGATGTTCTTTGTGATTCCCTTCGTGATCGTGCTGAAAATTTCCTTCTCGGAAACGCAGATCGCCATGCCGCCGTACCAGCCGTTGCTGCAATGGACCGGCGAGCGGCTCAACGATATCCGACTCAATATCAATTCCGGCAACTATTTATATCTGTGGGAAGACAGTTTGTATGTACGCGCGTTCTTGAACTCCATTCAAGTAGCGGCAGTGTCGACGCTGATAGCCTTGTTGATTGGCTATCCCTTGGCGTATGCCATTGCGCGCGCCGATGCAAAATGGCGCGGCATTTTGCTGATGATGGTCATCCTGCCGTTTTGGACCTCGTTTTTACTGCGCGTATATGCCTGGATCGGCATCCTCAAGAACAATGGCCTGCTGAATAATTTTCTGATCTGGGCAGGCGTGATTGACGAACCTATTGTCATGTTGCAAACCAACTTCGCGGTGTACTTAGGCATTGTGTATTCCTATCTGCCGTTCATGGTGATGCCGTTGTATGCCAATTTGGAAAAGATGGATCTCACCTTGTTGGAGGCGGCCGAGGATTTAGGTTGTAAGCCGCTGCGGGCGTTTTTAACGATTACCTTGCCGTTGTCGATGTCGGGCATTGTCGCCGGCTGCATGCTGGTGTTTATCCCGGCCGTCGGCGAATACGTGATTCCGGCGCTGCTGGGGCCGCCGGATTCGTTAATGATCGGTAAGGTGTTGTGGACCGAGTTTTTCAACAATCGCGATTGGCCGGTGGCCAGTGCTGTGGCCATTGCGTTGCTGCTGGTGTTGGTCGCGCCCATTGTTTATCTACAGCGTGTGCAGAGCCGTGACGCCCAGGGGCTGGTATGAGGTCCAACACTTCCATCACACGCGTGTCGTTCCTGGTGTTCGGCTTCGCGTTTTTATACATCCCGATTCTGTCGCTGGTGGTGTACTCGTTTAACAAGTCGCGTTTGGTGACAGTGTGGGGCGGCTTTTCGACGCAGTGGTACGGCAAGCTGCTGCAGAACGATCAGATATTGGAAGCGGCTTGGTTGTCGCTGCGTATTGCGGCGATCAACGCCACCGGCGCCACTATTTTGGGAACACTGGCAGGCTTGGCGCTGGCGCGCTTCGGTCAATTCAAGGGCCGCACGTTGTTGTCGGGCATGACCACCGCGCCGCTGGTGATGCCGGAAGTCATTACCGGCTTGTCGCTGTTGCTATTGTTTGTAGCCATGGAACAAGCCTTCGGCTGGCCGGCCGGGCGTGGCGTCACCACCATTACCATTGCCCATATCACCTTGACGCTGGCGTATGTGACGGTGATCGTGCAGTCGCGTTTGGCGACGCTGGATGGCTCGCTGGAAGAAGCTGCCATGGATTTAGGCGCGCGGCCCGCCAGGGTGTTCATGCTGGTCACGCTGCCGATCATCGCGCCGGCGTTGGTCTCGGGCTGGTTGCTGGCGTTTACTATTTCGCTGGATGACTTGGTCATTGCCAGTTTTGTGTCTGGCCCGGGT
>JANMSB010000017.1:0-6363 GCA_031388915.1 Pseudomonadota bacterium
ATGACGATGGAATGGCTCAGGTTGCTCGCGGCGGTGGCGCCGCTGCTGCTTAGCACTACATTGCCGAAGTTGTTGTAACTGGTGAACTGCCACAGATACTCGCTCAACGTTTTCAACGTCGCGGCATCCAGGGGGCGAGCATTCAGCGTACCGGCATCGCCGCTACTGGCTTGTAGATCTGCCGTGTTGCGATTGAGATAGGCACATTTGTAAACCCGTTGGCGCAGGTATCCCTGCGGCGTACCGGCACGCAACCGATCGAATTCATAATATTGGGTAGTGGCCTCATTGCCGGTGAGCGTGGCGTTGTCGCCGCTTAAGCTGTTGGCGGTTTCCGACCATTGCAGCGCTTGGTTGAAATCATCGCTGCACAGTTCGTAATGCAACACCGCGCTGCTATTCACGTCGGTGGTTTTTACATGCGACGTAGCCACATAGCCGGAAAACACCGGAACGCTTTCCGCATAGAAGCCGCTGGGTGTACGTTGGCTGTCGCTATAGATCAACGCGGCAATTTGGCTATTACTTTGGGTAACGCCACTGGTAGCGGCAGCCGTCGTCGGTGTATTGCTCGCGTCTGACCCACCGCCGCCGCCACAGCCGCACAGCAGCATCAAACCGCCTAGCAGCAGAGGTAACGCGCGATTGAACAGCACTGACATGAGTCGCCCACCACTCGATCCGAAATTGAGTTGCAGCGCTGCGCGATCACCGGCATGCACCTGCCAGAAGTAATCACACAGCGTCTGTGAACGCTATCGGACGTTGGAAAGGGGGCTTGAGCCGATTGGCCCGGTGGAATATGCGTTAGCAGCAGAACTGCGGCTTGCGCGGCAGTTCTGTGTCACGTGATATGGCATTAAGACAAATGCCGTGCGGTATGAGAGGCGTCGGGAAAAATTTCCGCTCGGTTCAGAGGGCGGAACCGAGCGGAAAAGGTTTTGCATCCCAGGCGTAGGTCGGGCGGTCCGGGTTTATCTATCGGCTCTGCAACCCTGAATAGCCCTGATCTATTGCCTGGGATGCATTTTGGTGAAATGGCTTGGCCCTGTTGTGACGTAGTTGGCAAAAGCAATCAGATCCCCTTAAGTCTTCAGGGGATCTGCCGAGGCCTTCAAACTTTCTCGCCGCTCACGGCTGGCCGTGAACTTCACATAGCGAGGCAAACAGCGGTGAAATGACCGGTTCCAACAGATCGCGTCGTTCACCCATCGGCAATTGATCCCAGCGCACGTTGCCGTTAAGCACCTCACGCAGTTCGGTTTCGGTGCGTTCGGTAGTGCCATGGGCGGCACTGATGTACTGCTGGCTGAGCAAGCTGGTGGTTTCGGTGCGCAGCAATTCAATGGTGGCCTGGCACACGTGGCTATTACGTGGCAGTTGGCCATGCGCTTCACGCACATACCAGTGTTGTGCGCCGGACCACTTGGCCAGCGCCAGGGGTACGGTGCCATCACCGGCTTGGCCATATTGGAAGGTGAACTGATTATCGGTGCGGCTCAATCCACATACGGTTGATTGGTCCACGCCAACGATGGCATGACAACGTCGATCCGCTACCGCCAAGTGTCGTGGCAGACGGCGACCGTAGCGCAGGCGTGGGGCCAACGGCGTTAACGCATCCTGCGGCCAGTGCCGAACATCAAACAAATTCAGGTCCGGTGTGTGGTGTTTTGCCGGCAGCATTTCGTAAAAGCTATAAAAGCTACGAAACACTTGCTGGCTCAACATGTCGGCCGAGTGAATCTGATCCACCGCGCCGAGCTTACGCACCGTGGGATAACAGCCGCGCAATGCCTGTACCAGCGCGAACGAGCCTTGATTGGGGCTGCCCAACTGAATCACCCGCGTGACTTTGCTGCTGCCAACTTGCTGTAACGCGGCGCGCGCCACCAGCCCGCCCATGCTGTGCGCCACCACCATGACTTCACCGGCGGGCTCATGCAGCAATTCTTCGGCAAGTTGTTTGCCGAGTTCTTGGACGCTACGCCGCCAGTCGTATGGGTAAAGCTTCACCCGGAAGCCTGCCGCTTGCAGGCTGAGCTTCAACTTCAAGTAGCCGGGCAGCATCACGCCCAAGGGACGCACATTGCGGCGCTTACCGATGGCCAAGTACCGCAGCTTGCCGGCAATCACGGTTAACGGGTCCAACCACAAAACTTCCACGCCTTGAGCGGTGGTCGAACCTAGTCGGCTACCCAGCAGGCCCGGCAACAAGTACACCAACGGTGCGTGTTTATTGATCGGCGCAGCCAGCGCTTGCCGAGCAAGACCGGCAAGTTCGTCGTAGGCCTCGGCGCCGAAATAGGCCTGCAGCACCGGCGCATGTTGACCCGTGCTCAGCGCGTGAGTGATGGCGGGTTCGTCCAGATGGTTGGGGTTGAAAGCCGGGTGACTGGTGTGAGCGGTCATTAGAATATCTATTCGAGGTATTGGCTATCCGAGAACACTGCCCGCCTTATAGGCAGATTGGCGCACGCGTGACAAGCGATTACCGCACGAGGCGCGGTTACCTCTACAATGATTCATCATCAAAAATCTGTTAGGTGCCTTAGCTGTGAAGCCTCAATTCGATTGCAGCACATGTCCGGGTTACTGTTGCAGCCATCCACGCATCGAAGTAACCGATACCGATATCAAACGTCTTGCCAAACACTTCGACTTAAGCGCTGAGGTTGCGCGCAAGAAATTTTCCTATCACTACCACACTAAGGAAGCCAATGAATGGATTCTGCGGCACCGCAAGGACCACATTTACAAAAGCATGTGTATGTTCTTCGATCAGGATGAGCGTCGCTGCACGGTGTATGAAGCGCGCCCGGCGGTATGTCGAAAATATCCCTATGGCAACAAATGCGGCTACTACGCCTTCCTGAAATTCGAACGCGAGCATCAGGACGACCAGGAGTTCGTGCCGTCGGCTTAGCATCGCTGAACTCGTCGGATGCGCTGGAGTTTCGGCTTGGGTTCTTATGCTGATGCCTTGCCGCGCCGCTGCGCCTAGTTTCAGTGCGGCGCAGCAATTTAACGGTCGCGAGCGAATGTCGGTGCCGAGCAGCCGAAATCCAATAAATACAGCACGTTAAAGCAACGCCCTAAACGGTCCCAACGGCGCGCCCGGACCTGGTTTTTATAGACTGTCGTAAGTACGTAGTTTGCCGGAAGATTGCAGCGTGATTCCGGCCGACAGCGGCCGTATCATGCAACCCCAATGGCTCACAGCAGATGGCCATGCACTCAGGGACCGATAATTTCGACATCTCAAGCACGGTGACGCGGCTCAAGCGTCTTAGCTTGATGTTGCCCGAGCACCAGCTAAGTTTCAGCGGACCGATAAGCTTCACCCGTTTAATGGACCTCTCCATTGAACGCATAGAAATCATGTCGCATAGCCACGAAGAAGAAGAGCTGCTGGTTGCGTCTCGACTACTGGAAAGCACCAAGAACTATTGTCGTTGGGAAGGCGAGCACTCACTGGTGATGCAACGCGTGGCTCAGCAGCGGCGTACCCAATTGCAATGCCATGAACTGCTGTCGGTAACCTTCGAGTTGATCCATCGCAAAAGTTTGTTTGCGCATTTGCGACGGCATCAAGTTCACGGCAAGCGCCGCGAGCAGCTGATCCGGCATTTTTTTGAGCGGCATGGCTATACGCGCGGCGTGATCGTCGAGCATGGGATTTTCTTGCGCAGCTCGGCGAGCTTGGCCTGCTCCAGCTATCTGGGCACCGATTTGCTGCTCGATGCGGTATTTCAGGAACCCTTGCAGGACTACGAGCAATTGTATGCATCCTACTTCGATGCCTATTGCGAGGCAGCGCTGGCGCCGCAGGAAGGCGATTGGTTACAGGTCGCGCAATCGCTCGCCTACTCGCTGAAGTGCGATCTGGCCGTGCTGCGACGGACCATCTTCGGGCTGGCCAATAGAATGTCGGTGCACGACAGCCGAAATTCACAGAGTGGCAAGTGGCTGGCCCTACCGGACATCAATTAATCGTCGCTAATGTCCTGTCCCGGAAATAACGTTTCGATAAAGCCGAATTGGCGCATATCGGTAATGCGCATGGGATACAGAATGCCCAGCAGGTGGTCGACCTCGTGCTGCACCACTCGCGCATGAAAGCCGCTGACGGTGCGATCGATCGGCGCGCCGAATTGATCCCGGCCTTCGTAACGCAGTTGGATGAAGCGCGGCACCATGCCGCGCATGCCGGGTACCGATAAGCAGCCTTCCCAGCCGTCTTCTTTGTCGTCGCTGAGCGGGGTCAAGGTGGGATTGATCAGCACCGTAAACGGAATTTCTTCAGCATCCGGATAGCGCGGACTTTTAAAGCCGCCAAAGATCACCACCTGTTGCGACACACCGATTTGCGGCGCAGCGATCCCGGCGCCGCTCAGTGCTTTCATGGTGTCGAGCATGTCGGTGATAAGTGCCTGCAGTTCGGGCGTATCGAACACGGCAACCGGCTCGGCCATCTTGAACAGCAGCGGATCTCCCATTTTCAATACCGGACGAACGGCCATAAGAACTACCTTGTGTGACGATGAGTGAATTCTGCCACCAAGCCGCTTGAACCACAGCGTCGTGTGCATAGAATGACGACCATCCTTCTGGAGGTTCGTATGCCCACCGACGAGTGTGTGAAGCCAACGGCCGCGTGCGATGTCCGTTACGGTATGGCATAGCGTAGCGTTACCCGACAGCGAATGAACACTAGCGCCCACCTGCACGTTCTCGTCCTTGCCGCCGGCGCATCCACACGCCTGGGGCAGCCCAAGCAATTGGTACCGATTGCCGGCAGACCGGCGTTGCAGCATGTGATCAGCAATGCTGTCGCGGTAGCGGGTTCAGACGTCACCGTCATACTGGGCGCGCAAGCCGCCGACATCACTCGCTTATTGCAGCACTCGTCCGCGTCGGTACTGATCAACCGCCAATGGGAAGAAGGCATCAGCACATCGATTCGTTGCGGTGTGAGTTCGCTGTCGCCGGGTTGCGATGCCGTGCTGTTGGTATTGGGCGATCAAGTCGCGGTGACGGCTTTCGATCTCAAACGTTTGATATCCGCTTGGAATGGTCAGGACACCGTGTTGGCCGCGAGCACCTATGCCGGTCAGCTTGGCGTACCGGCCATTTTTCCACGCTGGTGTTTTACCGAGCTGATGCAATTGCGCGGCGATCAAGGCGCCAAAGCCATCATCAATCGTCACGCCAGTCGTCTGATCCATGTGCCGATGCCGAATGCAGCGTTGGACCTAGATACTCCCGAGGATGTTGCCGCCGCGCAGGAGGCGTTCAAGGGCAGGGATAACGAACTGCTGCTGTAGGTCATACCGGTGTTGTCTGGAGCATTCACCGGAGGGCCTACAGGGATGTAGGTCATGCCGGTGTTGTCTGGAACATTCACCGGCCAGCTCGTTTAGGCGTTTCTCGCCGCATAAACGAACCTGTCGCCTGCCGCTGCTTGCGCACCTTGGTAAATTCCCACCAGGCCAATGCCTCACCGGTCTTCGCCTGATGAATTGCTGCTGCATAGGTATCCCATACACAGGGGTCATGGCGAGAATGTGTTAGCGCTTGAATGCGCGCATACAGTTCATCGGCATCGCACTTAGTGAGTTCCTTTACTGAACGAATGCCGAGTAATTCAAAGTCCGCGCGCATGGCCTTGCCGATATTGCGCAGTTGCGACAATTCATCGCTACGACTATACAGCGCTGGCTGTTTGTACACTTTGCGGATCATCGCGGCTTGCCCAGCTCGAACTCACCCAACGGTTGCGCAATGCCGTTGACGACTACCTCGACCCGATGAGAGCCGGGATAGTGTTTGCGTGTGGTCATTTCTTGCAGCGACACGCGCTTACTCAGTTTAATTACTTCGCCCGGCGCCAGTGTCAGTTGCTTGAGCTTGAATACCTTGTGTTTACTGGCGCCATTGGCCTTGACGAAGTGAATGCGGAAATCCACCAGCAACTCCTGCGCACGGCGGGTTGAATTGGTCAGCGAAAAATCGATGTTGATGCGCTCACCTATACGCACCCGCCGCGGCGCAATGTTGACCTCCGACACGACGACCTTGGCCTGCGCACCGAAGCCCAGTACCGACAACGCTTGGGGCTCGGCGCGTTTCACCGCGGAGCGCAGCGCATGCTTGACGATCCACAGACGATTCTCGTTGGCATTCTTCATCCAGCGGCGCGCTGTGTTCACCAGTACTTGAGGATGATCCTTGCCGATGTCGTTGAGGTTATTGGCCACCGAACGCCGCACGTAGAGTTCAGGATCGTCTTTGAGTAATTCCAGCAGTGCCAGTATCGGTGACGGATCTTTCTGAAACTCACGCAATCGAGACGCCCAGGGC
>JANMSB010000037.1:0-1740 GCA_031388915.1 Pseudomonadota bacterium
CGTCAGTGAGCCCTTGTTCATGGCCGCCTGGATATCGTCGATGCTGGCGGTGGCGAGGTCAAACGTCGCTGCCCGTGCGGTGACGGTGCAGCCAAGAATCATGAACAGCAACACTAGCGGACGCATGATTGATGCTCCTGAGAAAGCATGAGAAGACGTGAGAATGTGCTGTTGAGAAGTGAGCTGGGAATGTAAGCTGGGGTCGTAGGGAACCTCTGATTAATTGGGTACTTGTCATTTCGACCAACGGGAAAAATCTTGCAGGTGTTTGATACTCAAAACACTCAAGCGAAGAAAAAGTTCTCCCGTTGGTCGAAATGACAATTAATCAGAGGTTCCCTGGATCAAGTTGTTGCAGGGTGCGATAGCGATGCGAACAAGTATTTGTCTTGAAGCTTCAGACGATGGACTGCGGTTCAACCCCTACCCAGCGTGGTCGGAATTTAATCAATGCCGGAGAGAGAAAATGATTCGAGTCCAAGCGCTTAAACATGCCGGCATGTGGCTCGCACTACTGGTGGTGAATACCCCTGCGCTGAGCGCCGACGTGGCTGCAGGCCGAGCCGTGTTTCGCCAACAGTGCACGATCTGCCACACCGCCGAGCCAGATGACAAAGGCGGTGCGCAGGGACCAGCGTTGAATGGCATTTATGGTCGACCTGCCGCTAGCACTTCGACATTTTCTTATACGACTGCATTGCGCGGCTCCAAACTCAATTGGGATGCGGAGACGTTGGCGAGATTCTTGGAATCACCGACGACAGTGGTGCCCGGTTCGTCAATGGTAAACACGGTGGCAGACCACACTGATCGAGACAATCTCGCCGCCTATTTGCAAAGCGTGAAAGATGTTGCCGGCAGCACAGCGGCGACATCGGTGGTCGCTACCGATGAAGAGGGTTGGCGAAAAGACACACCAGGTCGCGTGCATCGGATCAATGCCGAGACGCTGCCTGCGCCATTTCACACACCGGCTGCGCGCAACATGCCCAAGCTGATTGCGCGACCGCCCGGTGCCGAGCTTGCGTTGCCGACAGGTTTTAAAGTCGAAGTATTTGCAAGCAAACTAAAGGGTCCCCGTCGCATGCTGGTCGCGGCCAACGGCGATGTGTTGGTGAGCGAGACCCTCGCCGGACGTATTTCAGTGCTGCATCCGTCGGACGATAGTACAACTGCCGCCAGTTCGGGCGTATTCATGGAAGGCTTGCGGCAACCGTTCGGCATGGCCTTCTATCCCAATGCTAAGAAACCTAAGTGGCTATACGTCGCCGAGACACATCGCATCGTGCGCTTTCCTTACAGCACCGGCGATAAGCAAGCTCGCGGCGTGCCGGAAGTGGTGGCGGAGCTACCCTCTGGCCGTGGTCACTTCACGCGCGATGTGGTGTTTTCGAAGGACGGCAAACGTATGTTCGTTGCCGTGGGCTCCATGTCGAATGTGGCGGAGACCCTGCCCAAGAAAACAGCCGAGGAAATTAAAGCATGGGAGGCTGAGCATGGCCTGGGCGCCGCGTGGGAGCTGGAAACCAATCGTGCTGCTGTGTTGGTGTATCAAGTCGGCAGCAACAAATCTGCTAAGACGTTCGCAACTGGCATACGCAACTGCGTCAGTCTTGCCATTGAACCCAAGACTCAGGATCTGTGGTGTACGACCAATGAGCGCGACTTGTTGGGCGATGATCTTGTGCCGGATTATTCGACGCGCGTTAAGCAGGGTGGCTTTTATGGTTGGCCGTGGTA
>JANMSB010000066.1:0-7833 GCA_031388915.1 Pseudomonadota bacterium
TACGCTGCTTGCCAAGCTTAACCACCTTGCAAGGAGCGCAGCATGTTTACCCCTGTCAAACACCGCGGACTGACATTGATCGAATTGGTGATTTGCGTGGCCATCATGGCTATTCTGGCAACCATTTCTATCCCCAGCTTCAGCGAAATGCGTAAGAACACCGTGCGTCAGAGCAGCCTGAGTAGTGTTTGGCATGCAATTTTTCTCGCGCGTAGCGAAGCGATAAAGCGCAACAGTGTAGTAGCACTATGCAAGAGTCGCGACGCTGCGCGTTGTGACAACAGCCCCGGCAATTGGGCGGATGGCTGGATGGTGTTCGAAAACTTGGATCGCGATGTTCCTGCGCAACGCGATCCCGGCGAACCAGTTCTGCGCATCTACGGCGCCACCGAGCAGATATCGATTACTCCAAACGGAAGCGGACCGAGAAGTCGGCAGACCTTTTCGTTCAGCCCATTCGCACAAAGCTCCGCTAACGGCACCATTGTGTTCTGCGATAGTCGCGGCAGCAGCGCCGCTCGTGCGATTATCATTAGCCACACCGGCAGACCGCGGCAATCGGCTCGGGATGCCAGTAACCGACCACTCACCTGCCCGACCACGTAGTACACATCGACAACCATGCTCCAATCAACCAACAAGTTCGTCCGGCAACTCGGACTGACCCTGGTCGAGACCATCGTGGCGATCCTGCTGATCACTAGCGGCGTGATCGGCATTGCGGCGATTTATGCCCAACAACAGAACATCGCGCGCGGTGGCCGTTTGCACCAACGCGCCACGGAGTTGGCCAAGCAAATGGCGGCCGACATCGCTCGGGAAAGCAACCCAAAACTCAACTTCGAAACTGCTTTGGGAGTGACTTGCAGTTCGGAACCTGCGGAATCGAGCAAGAAAGCGAACCAGAATGAGTCAGCCAACACCGCCAACCTAGTTGCCTGCTGGCAAGATGCGGTGGAACAGGAACTCACCAATGGCGCGGCCTACATTTCCTTAGACCGCAATACCATCCCAGCACAGTACGTGATTATCGTCAGTTGGTCGGAACCACGCAGCGGCGCCGCCAGTTATGTGTTGCGCGTCGCCCAGGGTAGTAACGCAACGAACGGCAATACCCCAGCAACTACTGCGCGTTCTGGCGCAGCTCGCGTGGCAGGCTGAACATCACGTGCTCCAACTGACCTTCGGATTCCACCGGCACCTGCCCACCCCATTCGCGAATTTGCGCGACCACCCGTTGCACCAATACTTCGGGCGCCGATGCGCCGGCAGTTAAACCAACGCTTTTCTTACCGTCAAACCACTCGCGCTTTAAGTCTTGCGGACCATCGATCAAATAGCCGGGAATACCCGCCTTTTCGGCAATTTCGCGCAGACGATTGGAGTTGGAACTAGAGGGCGAGCCCACCACCAGAATGAGATCGCACTGTTGCACCAAACGTTTCACTGCATCTTGGCGATTCTGCGTGGCATAACAAATATCTTCTTTGCGCGGGCTGCTCAAGGTGGGGAACTGTTGCTTCAACGCATCGACAACTTTTTGAGTGTCGTCCACCGACAAGGTGGTCTGCGTAACAAACGCCAGCTTGGCAGGATCGCGCACTGGCAGCGTGGCAACATCCTGGGGTGTTTCCACCAGATAAATCTGTCCGCCTAAGGACGAATCGAACTGACCCATAGTGCCTTCCACTTCTGGATGGCCGGCATGACCTATCAATACCACCTCGCGTGCTTCACGCGCATAACGCGTGACTTCCATATGCACCTTGGTGACCAACGGACAGGTGGCGTCGAACACTTTCAAGCCGCGTCGCTTGGCCTCGTCCTGCACTGCACGCGACACGCCATGTGCGCTGAAAATGACGTGCGCATCATCCGGCACATCGCTGAGCTCATCGACAAACACCGCGCCCATCCCGCGTAACCGGTCCACCACATAACGGTTATGCACCACCTCGTGACGCACATAGATAGGTGCGCCAAACAACTCGATAGCGCGTTCCACAATTTCGATGGCACGATCGACACCGGCGCAAAAACCACGAGGATTGGCGAGAAGAATTTGCATAGTCACTCGGTCGCTGGTTGGCAAGCTGCAATCAATTCATGAACGCGCATTTTTTCGGCGCTCCTGCCCTTCCTGACGCCCCTCCAAAAATGCATCCAGCAACAAACAGCCCGCGCCGATGCTAATCGCGCTATCGGCAACGTTAAACGCAGCGAAGCTAAAACCGATGCGATCCCAATGCACGTGCACGAAGTCGATCACATAGCCCAGCCATACGCGATCAATCACATTGCCCAGTGCGCCACCCAGCACCAGCGACAGACCCACCGCCAATAATGTCTGTTCATTGCTGCGAATACGGCGCAGCCACACCATCAGCACCACGCTGACACCGACGCCTAGCACGATAAAAAACCAGCGCTGCCATCCTGACGCATCGGCCAACATGCTAAACGCTGCGCCGGTGTTATGCAGGTGGGTCAGACTGAGGATGGGCAACAGGTCGATACTCTCGTACAAGTTCAAGCTGTTGGCTACCAATGCCTTGGTGAGCTGATCCAACGCAATCACAATCACCGACAGCCACAACCAGCCGGTGGCGCCGCGCGCGGGCGTGAACCAGGCCTTGCGCACTGGTGCGGAGTTTTCTGTTGCCTCAGGCATAACGCCGCACCTCACCATCACCGTCAATATTAGTTACGCAACGTCCGCACAGCCCAGGATGTTTAACATGCGCGCCCACATCAGCACGCTTGTGCCAGCAACGCACGCACTTGCCATGCGCAACCGCATGCACCTTGATCCACACGCCATTACTATTATCCGCATCCCCCGTCGGGGATAACGAAGCGCCTTCCCCCGTCGGGGATGACGAAGCGCCTTCGCTGGCCGGTACTGCATCCACAGGACGTTCGGCGGCAGGCGTCACGCGCGCATCTGAAGTAATGAATACAAAGCGCAATTCATCGCCCAATCCGGTCAGCAGTTTGGCCGCCGCACCATCGGCATACAACACAACGCCGGCATCCAACGGCGCACCGATCGCGCCTGCCACACGCAATTTCTCCAGCTCACGCGATACGGCACCGCGCAACTCCAGTAGTTGGTTCCAATCAATTTTGGGGGGCGCCGCTTCAGGAAATTGAGCCCATGTGGTCAGGAGCACTGACTCAGGTCGGCTGGCTGCGCCCGCCTTCGGCATGTACTTCCAGATTTCTTCGGCGGTGAAAGACAACACCGGCGCCAGCCACCGCACCATCGCATCGATGATCAGATACATGGCGCTCTGCGCCGATCGGCGCGCATGACTGCCGGTGGGCGTGGTGTACAAACGATCCTTAAGTACATCCAGATAAAACGCGCCGAGATCTACGCTGCAAAAGTTGTGCAGCTTTTGATAGATCAAATGAAACTCGTACCGTTTATACGCTTCCTTCATCTCTTGCTGAAGCGCTTGCGCACGTCCAACAGCCCAGCGATCCAAGTCCACCATCTCGCTGACCGCCACCTGATCGCGCGCCGGATCGAAACCCGCCAAGTTACCCAATAGAAAGCGCGTCGTATTGCGAATGCGGCGATAAGAATCGGTGACGCGCTTGAGAATCTCATCCGACAAACTCATTTCGTTCGAGTAATCGGTGGCCGCCACCCACAGGCGCAATACATCCGCGCCCAACGTACCCACTACTTTTTGCGGCGCGATGACATTGCCTAACGACTTGGACATCTTGCGGCCCTTGTCGTCGATGGTGAAGCCATGTGTCAACACCGCCTTGTAGGGCGCGCGATCGTGCAAGGCCACCGAGGTCAGCAATGAGCTATGAAACCAGCCGCGATGTTGATCCGAACCTTCCAGGTAAAGATCTGCAGGCGCAACAATTTCCGGCCGCATGGCCGGCACACAGTGATGCACCACACCCGAGTCGAACCACACATCCATGATGTCGGGCACTTTTTCGTAGTGATCCGCTTCAGCACCCAGCAACTCTTTGGCATCCAATTCAAACCAGGCATCAATGCCTTGCTGTTCAACCAGCGCCGCCACCTTATCCACCAGCTCGGCAGAGTTCGGATGCAACTCGCCCGACACCTTGTGAATGAACAACGCAATCGGCACACCCCACATGCGTTGCCGCGAGATACACCAGTCAGGACGATTGGCAATCATGTTGCCGATGCGACTCTGTCCCCAGCCGGGCATCCACTGCACCTTATCGATTTCGCGCAGCGCGCCGGTACGCAATCCGGCCTGTTCCATGCTGATGAACCACTGCGGCGTCGCACGGAAAATCACCGGCGTCTTGTGACGCCAGCAATGCGGATAACTATGTTGCAGCTTTTGGTGATGCAACAACTTGCCGCGCGCTTGCAACACTTCAACCACTTTGGGATTGGCGTCGAACACCTTCTCACCCGCGAACAAAGGTGTATTGGGCAAGAAACGGCCGTCACCGCCCACTGGGTTGTCAATCAACAACTTGTACTTAGCGCCCACCACATAGTCTTCTTGACCATGACCCGGCGCGGTATGCACGGCGCCGGTACCGGCATCCAGTGTCACGTGATCGCCCAGGATCACCGGCACGATGCGTTGGTAAAATGGGTGCTGCAATAGCAAGCCTTCAAGTACCTTACCGCTTGTGGTAGTCAGCAATCTGCGCGGCTCAAGCTTGGCACGCTGAAAGACACCATTCGCCAGATCTACTGCCAACACTAAAACCTCATCAGCGAACTCATAAAATCCGTACTCAATGTCTGGTCCAAGGGCAACAGCTTGGTTAGCCGGCAAAGTCCATGGCGTGGTCGTCCAAATTACGATGCTGATAGGTTTGTCGCCGCTTACGTTTGGCAGCGCGGCGAGATCTCGTGAATTCACCAGAGTAAAGCGCACATCAATCGCTGGCGAGGTGCGATCTTCATATTCGACTTCGGCTTCAGCCAACGCGGACCGACACTCCATGCACCAATGCACCGGCTTTAAACCCTTGTACACATGGCCATTGCGCAAAATGTTAGCGAAGGCGCGCAATTGTTCGGCCTCAAACTTTGGCTGCATGGTGAGATAGGGATTGTCCCAATCGCCCATGATCCCCAAGCGTTTGAAATCTTCGCGCTGTCCATTCACTTGCTCGGCAGCATATTCGCGACAGGCTTGACGGAACGCGCGTGGCTCCAGATGTTTCACTTCCTTGCCCCGCGCTTTTTCGATCTGGTGTTCGATAGGCAGCCCATGACAATCCCAACCGGGAATGTACGGCGCATCGAATCCATCCAAGCCGCGCGACTTAACGACAATGTCCTTGAGCACTTTATTAATGGCGTGGCCTAAGTGAATCGCGCCGTTTGCATAGGGAGGACCGTCGGCCAGAATGAATTGTGGCCGGCCCTTGGCCAGCGCGCGCAGTTGTTGATAAATCTGGCGCTCATGCCACCACTTGAGCAACTCCGGTTCGCGACGCGCCAGATCCGCCTTCATCGGAAATTCCGTACTGGGCAGGTTGATGGTGGTTTTGTAATCGATTGGCATGGCCACACGTGTCTCGGTCATCGTCTCGGTCGTCTCTTAGGAAATCAGCTTGTCTTACTGCTTCAATACTTAACGGGTTTGCAAAATCTGTCGTGCCTGCGCTGCGTCCTGATGCATCTGCGTCACCAACTCATCCAGACTGGGAAACCAGCGCTCATCGCGCAAGCGGGCAATAAACTCGACCTGCAAACGCCGACCATATAGATCACCGTCGAAGTCGAACACATGGACTTCCAGCAGCGGCTCCACACCATTGACTACCGGGCGGGTGCCCAGACTGGCAACTGCTGGCGCAGATTGCAAACCGGCGCCCGTGGCGCGTACTGCAAATATCCCATTTAATGGAATCACCCGCCGCCGCAACCGTAGATTGGCGGTGGGGAACCCCAAGGTGCGGCCCAATTTTTCGCCATGCACCACTCGCCCCGAGATCGCATAGGGCCTGCCCAATAGGGTTTGCGCGTGCACAAAATCCCCGGCCGCCAATGCTTCGCGTACCAGGGTGCTGCTGACGCGCTCCGACTGAACGATATGCGCAGCGAATTCATCAACGCCAAACCCGCAACGTTGCCCCATGGCCCTCAAGCTGGCCAAGCCGCCTTCACGACCACGACCAAACTTAAAGTCGTGCCCCACGATCATCCAGCGTACACCTAGCGCTTCGCTCAGGACATGCTCGATGAATTGCTCGGGTGTCAAGCTGCGCAGCCGTTCATTGAACCGCAAGCAAACAAATCGATCCACGCCGCATGCCGCCAGCGCGACGAATTTTTCGCGAAAGCTCTGCAAGCGTGCCGGCCCCTTCTCGCCAAGAAAAAACTCGCGAGGACTGGGCTCGAAGGAGATCACCGTCGCCGGCAAGTTAAGTTCGCTCGCTTTTCGCTTCAAGGCCACCAGCAACGCCTGATGCCCGCGATGCACGCCATCGAAGCCGCCGATGGTGACTACTGCACCATGCTGATGGGGACGCAAATTGTACAGGCCGCGAATGAATTCCATATCAGTGTTTCAGATGCGATGGCCTAAGACCCAACAACCAGAGACTGAGGAAATACAGGCTCGCCCCGCTCACCACCAACCCAAACATCCACCAGATACGGGTCACGGTAGCCACGTGTATCCAGCGTTCCGTCGCGCCGGCGCAGTAGTATAAAAACACCGCCATCACCACATTCGCCAGAATCAAGCGCACCCAGAATGTAGACCAGCCGGCGCTGGGTTGATACACGCCTTGCCGGCACAGTCCACGATACAACAACCACGAGTTCAGCAATGCACCGGCTGCGGTAGCGATCGCCAACAGAATGTGCATGCCCGGTCCCTGCACCGTACCGGTGGCATATAACCCCGCAATAAATACTAGGTTCAGTCCCATGTTCAACCCAAAGGATTGCATGGCAGTGCGTACCGGTGTCTTGGTGTCCTGACGCGCGTAATAACCGGGCGCCAACACTTTGACGAGACTCCAACCGAACAACGCCAGCGCATAGGCCATCACCGCCCAGGTAGTCATCTCCGCATCGTTGGCATTGAATTCGCCACGATAATAGATCAACGCCGTCAGCGGACCGGCCAATACCAACAACGCCACTGCTGCCGGCAACACGATCAGACACAACAGGCGCAGCGCCCAATCCAGCGTGCTATTGAAGCGCTCCGGCGACTCGGCGGCATGATGTTTGGACAGGTTGGGCAGAATCACCGTGGCCAGCGCAATGCTGAAAATGCCCAGCGGGAACTCCACAATACGATCCGCGTAATACAACCAAGCAACGCTGCCGCTGGCCAGATGGGTGGCAATGATGGTGCTGATCACCACGCTGATCTGTCCCATCGACGAACCAATGATGGCGGGAATCATCAGTTTGCCGATGCGGCGCACACCTTCGTGGTTGAAATTCCACTTCGGCCAGCGTAGCAACTTGAGCCTGAGCAGCGTCGGTAGGTGAATCAACACTTGCAGCATGCCGGCGATCAACACGCCCATGGCCAGGGCCATCAAGGGTTGTTGCAACTTCGGCGACACCCACAGCGCCGCCACAATCATCACCACATTCATCAGCACCGAGCTGAAGGCTGGAATGGCGAAGCGTTCATAGCTATTGAGTACGCCGCCAGCCAGGGCGGTCATCGAGACAAAAAACAAATAAGGAAAAGTCCAACGCAGTAAGTCGGAGGCGAGCACGAACTTGGCGCTGCCCGCCTCAAAGCCATTGGCGAATATCCACATGAGCGCCGGCGAGGCCAGCGACCCCAATAACGACACCACCAGCAAGAACCCGCCCAAGGTGCCGGCGAC
>JANMSB010000079.1:0-1936 GCA_031388915.1 Pseudomonadota bacterium
TATGTTAGTAGCTTATCGTCAGCATGTGGCCGAGCGCGCCGCGCTGGGTATTCCGCCGTTGCCGTTGACCGCGCAGCAAACCGCCGAAGTCATCGAATTGATCAAGAACCCACCCGCTGGTGAAGATGCCTTCCTGATGGATTTGCTGACGCATCGCGTGCCGCCGGGCGTGGACGATGCTGCCAAGGTGAAAGCCTCGTTCCTAGCCGCCGTCGCCCACGGCGACATTAAAGTAGGTTTGGTGAGCAAGGCCAAAGCCACCGAACTGCTGGGCACGATGGTCGGCGGTTACAACGTCAAGCCGCTGATCGATTTGCTGGACGATGCCGAGGTGGCCAAGGTTGCCGCCACTGCATTGAAGAAAACTCTGTTGATGTTCGACTTCTTCCACGATGTGGCGCACAAGGCCGACGCTGGTAATGCGCACGCGAAAGAAGTCATCAAGAGCTGGGCCGATGCCGAGTGGTTTACCTCGCGTCCCGAAGTGGCCAAGAAAATCACCGTCACCGTATTCAAGGTGCCCGGCGAAACCAACACCGACGATCTGTCGCCCGCGCCCGATGCCTGGAGCCGTCCGGATATTCCGTTGCACTACCTGGCCATGTTGAAGAACACCCGCGCCGGCGCGGCGTTCGTGCCGGAAGACGACGGCAAGCGCGGCCCGATGCAGTTCATCGACGATCTGAAAAAGAAAGGCCACTTGGTTGCCTATGTGGGCGATGTAGTGGGCACCGGCTCCAGCCGTAAGAGCGCAACTAACAGCGTCATCTGGGCTACCGGTGAAGACATCCCGTTCGTGCCCAACAAGCGCTTTGGTGGCGTGACGCTGGGCGGCAAGATCGCGCCGATTTTCTTCAACACGCAAGAAGACTCTGGCTCGTTGCCGATCGAAGTGGATGTTGCCAAATTCGAGATGGGCGATGTCATCGACATCTATCCTTATGAAGGCAAGATCGAAAAAGGTGGCGCTAAAGTCATCGACTTCAAACTCAAGAACGATGTGCTGTTCGACGAAGTGCGCGCCGGTGGCCGCATCAATCTGATCATCGGTCGCTCACTCACCGCCAAGGCGCGCGAGTACTTGAAGCTACCCGCTTCAACTATTTTCCGTCTGCCGGTCGTGCCCGCCACCTCGAAGAAAGGCTTTTCGCTGGCGCAAAAGATGGTCGGTCGCGCCTGTGGTTTGCCTGAAGGTCAAGGCTTACGCCCCGGCACTTACTGCGAACCCAAGATGACTTCCGTCGGCAGTCAGGACACCACCGGCCCGATGACGCGCGATGAGTTGAAAGACTTGGCGTGCCTGGGCTTCTCGGCGGACCTCGTCATGCAGAGCTTCTGCCACACCGCCGCCTATCCGAAGACAGTGGACGTAAAAACGCATCGCGAGTTGCCGGCCTTCATCAGTAATCGTGGCGGTATTGCGCTACGTCCCGGCGATGGCGTGATTCACTCCTGGCTAAATCGCATGGTGTTGCCGGATACCGTCGGCACCGGTGGCGATAGCCACACGCGCTTCCCGATTGGCATTTCTTTCCCGGCGGGTTCTGGCTTGGTGGCGTTCGCCGCCGCTACCGGCGTGATGCCGCTGGACATGCCCGAGTCGGTGTTGGTGCGCTTCAAGGGCAAGATGCAGCCCGGCATTACGCTGCGCGATCTGGTGCATGCGATTCCGTTGTATGCCATCAAGAGTGGTTTGCTCACGGTGGCCAAGCAGGGCAAGAAGAACATTTTCTCTGGTCGCGTGCTGGAAATCGAAGGTTTGCCGAATCTGAAGGTCGAGCAGGCATTTGAACTAAGCGATGCCTCGGCCGAACGCAGTGCCGCCGGTTGCACCGTGTTGCTTAACAAGGAACCGATCATCGAGTACCTCAACTCGAACATCGTGTTGCTCAAGCACATGATCGCCAACAACTACGCCGACAAGCGCAGCATTGAG
>JANMSB010000080.1:0-2203 GCA_031388915.1 Pseudomonadota bacterium
CAAGGGGAGAGGGCATCCCTTCCTTCAACGAACTCACCAACCCCAGAACCGCCCAAAGCTTCTGCATCCCCAAAGCCGACATCGCCGCACAAGGCTACGACCTCAGCATCAACCGCTACAGAGAAGTGGTGCATGCAGAAGTGAATCACCGTGCGCCGAAGGACATTCTTGCTGAGTTGGCGAAGTTGGAGACGGAGATTCAGCAGGGGATGAAAGAGCTTGAAGGGATGATTCGGTGACTGCTTGGCCGATTGAAAAGCTTGGCGCGTGCGTCGACATTCTTTCAGGGTTTGCGTTTGAATCAGAGCAATTTGAGCTGATCTCGATTCCGTTGACACTTACCTCAGCACAATTCCGGCTGCCTTTTCAAAGTCAGCAGGACTGACATAGTCTAGCGTCGAGTGCCGACGACGCAGATTGTAGAACTGTTCGATGTACTGGAACACATCAGCTCTGGCTTCATCGCGAGTTTGATAGCTGGTCCGATGCGTTCGCTCGGTCTTGAGGGTCGAGAAGAAGCTTTCCATGGCGGCATTGTCCCAGCAATCACCACTGCGACTCATGCTGCATGTCACCCCATGGTCGGCCAGTAAGCGCTGGAACTGTTCACTGGTGTATTGGCTGCCCCGATCCGAGTGATGGAGTAATGCAGTCTTCGGACCGCGCCGCCAGATTGCCATCAACATCGCATCCGCTACCAGTTGCGCGGTCATCTGCGAACTCATTGACCAGCCCACCACGCGACGCGAGAACAGGTCCAGCACGACCGCGACGTACAGCCAGCCTTCGGCCGTCCACAGATAGGTGAAGTCAGCCGCCCATTTACAGTTCGGTGCCGCTGCCTGGAACTTCCGTTCCAGCAGGTTCGGCGCGATGGCCTGTTCCGGGCGAACCCCCGTATCACACGGACGGCGTCGCCGTTTGGGCCGGGCAACCAGCTGCGCGGTGCTCATCAGACGCTGCACGCGATGCACGCCACAGCGGTAACCCCAGGCGCGTAGATCCCGTCGCACACGACGGGCACCATACGTCCGATCACTGTCCGCAAAGCTGGTACGAATGACGACTGTCAGCGCTCGGTCATGGCTGGCCCGCTCACTCTCGGGACGCTTGAGCCACGCATGAAAACCAGCAGCAGTGACCAGTAGCGCCTCACACATCCATCGCAGTGGCCATACCCCGCGGTGCCGGGCAATCGCCGCGAATCTCACGTCGGCTCCTTGGCGAAGAACCCAATGGTTTTTTTTAGAATGTCCCGCTCGGCCCGCGTCTTCGCCAGCTCCCGTTTGAGCCGCGCAATCTCTGCGTCTTCCGGCTTCATCACGCCACGACCCGGAAACGCCTGCGCCTTGTCGGCCCTGGCTTCCCGCACCCAACGACTGATCACGTTCTGACCGATGTCCAGATCCCGGGCTACCTGGGCGCAAGCAACGCCCCGATCCACCACCAGCTTGACTGCTTCAAGCTTGAACTCCCGACTAAATACCTTCCGCTTCATACCTCACCTCGTTATGCATCATCGCTCTTAACTTGGTGTCAATGAAACCGGGATCAGCTCACACCCGAGTGCCAATCGTTACAAACGCCACGCGGTTGAGTTTGTGACTGAGCTTGCCAGCGCCATACGGTTCATGGTCGCGCAGCACGGCATAGCAGATGCGCGCCAGCTTGTTGGCCAACAGGGAGTGCTCGATTGCAGCCGAGCGTCATCATGCAATGAGTTGGGTGCAGCGATGGCGGCGGGCGTTTCAGGTTGGCCTCACTACTATCCGTCTGAGCGAATTATGGCTGCGACGAATGCCGCGCTTCGAAGGTGGGGATAGCTAAGCGGCACCATCCACCGTGGCTCGTGCGTGAATGGGTCACCACGGAGCAAGGGCGAGCAAAAGCAATCGGGACATTGTTTAAATGTGGTTGGTGTGATCGGGAAGCTGCGGCGGACGCCAAAGCAACGAAGCAATCGTCGAAACTTTAGCTGCCCAGCTTGGCTTTGATCGCGGCGCTGACGGCGCCCATATCGGCGCGGCCAGCGGCCTGCTGTTTGACGGCGGCGACAACCTTACCCATGTCTTTGATGGAGCTGGCGCCGGTGCTGGCGATGGCGGCAGCGATGATCGTTTCTAGCTCGGCGGCGGACAGTTGTTCGGGTAGATAGGCTTGTAGCTGTGTTATTTCGCTGGCTTCTTTGGCGGCCAGATCTTCG
>JANMSB010000111.1:0-2587 GCA_031388915.1 Pseudomonadota bacterium
GTCAATGACGATAACGTCCGCCTTGGAACAAAATCCTAGGCCACCCGCATCAACCTTGATAATTAATAATCTCTGCAAACTCGATAAGCGGGGCTTTTCATGTTTTAGGGAAGGTCTGATTGACCTGCGGCTGTCACTGTCACTTCGACCGAAGGGAGAAATCTTGCAAGCGTTTGAGCTTGTGCACATGCAGAAAAGAAAGACTTCTCCGATCGGCACCGGGCCGTCGATCCGTAGGTATTCGTGTGGCCACTCAACTTCCCCTACTCAAAATACATACGGATCGACGCACCGGCACCGTCACCCCGAGAACTCGGCACATGGTCATGATGCTGAACTCAGCGCTATGAGATTCAATGAACTTGTAGATTTGCTTGACCTTGCTCGGACTCTTGGGCTTTGACATGGTCATCACCTTCAGCTGCTGGCTCAGATGTTATTTCTGTCCACTAAATACTGGGAACTCCATCCGGCACCGCACCCTCATGCAGCGCATAGCAATCCTAAAGAATCGTGTTTGGCTGCCGACACATAAAACGGACGTTTATTCTTCCTATCCTTAACATACGACGGAGCGGACAAGCTTATGAAGAGTCTGAAGATCGGCGTCCAGCTGGGCGTCGCGTTTGGATTGATGTTGTTGATGCAACTGGGCATGGCGATCTTGGGTGAAACCGAGGTCGAAAAGATCTATGGCAAGCTGAACTATTACGCCATCAACACAACGCCCTCGCTGATCAATATAGATGCATGGAATAGGCACGCTGAAAAAAATCAGTCGCTGCGATCCGAGCACATGATGGCCAACTCCAGCGAGGACATGGCTCGGATCGAAACCGCGCTGCAAGCCTCGGAGCAACAGCTCCGCCAGTCCCTGGATGAATACGAAAAGCTCTTGTCCAACGACGAGGACCGCCGACTTTGGCAGGCGGCCCGGCAGGCGGCGGATACTTATCTGTCGAGCTGGAGCATGCTCGAAGCCCTGTCCCGGCAGAAATCGAGCATTCCCGGCAAAGCCGAAGAGGCGCGACGAACCTTCTTCGGCGCATCCAAGGAGCAGTACCAAGCCTTGTCGGCCGCGATCGACCGCAGTTGGGAATTCAATATCACATTGGCACACACACTTGCTGCGGAAGGTAAAGCCACGTTCGAGTCGATCGTGACTACCTTTTGGATCTTAACCACCACGGCCCTGCTGTTCGGCATTGCGGCGGCGTACTGGATTACGCGTTCGATTACGGCCCCCTTCCACCAAGCCATGACAGTCGCGGAACGCATCTCGGAGGGTCAGTTAGGACACAAAATCACGACGCAGGTCTACGGAATGCAGAACGAGTGTGGCCGTCTGTTGCGATCGCTGCAAACGATGGATCAAAAACTCAGTGACATCGTAGGCGCCGTGAGCACAAGCGCGAACAGCGTCGAATGCTCTGCTCGGCAACTGGTACACGGCTACGACGACCTGAGTCAACGCACCCAGGAACAAGCGTCCGCGCTGCAGGAGACCGCTTCCAGCATGGAACAAATGACCGCCACGGTGAAACAGAACGCAGACAATGCCAAGCATGCCAATCAGCTTGCGGCCAGCGCGCACACCCGAGCCGATCAGGGCGGAGAGGTGGTGCACCGCGCGGTGACCGCCATGCAGGACATCAATGCCACCAGCCGAAAAATCGGGGACATCATCGGCGTCATCGATGAGATCGCATTTCAAACCAATTTGCTTGCGCTGAATGCCGCGGTCGAAGCGGCGCGGGCCGGCGAACAAGGCCGCGGCTTCGCCGTAGTCGCGGCCGAAGTGCGTAACCTCGCTCAACGCAGCGCCGGCGCAGCCAAGGAAATCAAGGGTCTGATCGGCGATTCCATGGTGAAAGTCAGCCTGGGATCGGAATTGGTGAACGCCTCCGGCAGCACCTTGCAGGAAATCGTCGCCGGCGTTAAGAAAGTGGCCGATATCGTTGCCGAGATCGCCGCAGCCAGTGGCGAACAAGCCGCCGGCATCGATCAGGTCAACGTAGCCGTCACGCAAATGGACGGCGCCACCCAACAAAATGCGGCCTTGGTGGAAGAAGTCTCGGCCGCCAGCAGAGCGCTTGAACACCAGGCGCAATTACTCAACGGCCAGATTGCATTCTTTCACACCCAGAGCGTCGGCGTCTGTCGACCGGCGGAAATGCATTCGCCTGCTGCGGAGCACGCCCGGCAAGTTCGAACGCACATGCCCACAACCGCTCCGGAGAATGAGTCCATGGCCGCCTAGTTCATTGGAAGAAGCGGCCTGCGCGTGAACGGTGCCGCCCATTAGCGCTTCGTAGTCAACAGGCCGAGCGAATCCGTTGGCGCACACCAGTGCGCCATATAAAACAGTGCGTAGCGTGGCCGGTGCCGGGCACCGGGTTCGGATGCCGTACCAGCCGTCTTCAATTGTAGCTGGCGTAAGCGGCACAATCTTCTGGCGCACTTGTCGGGCGGGCGCGGTTATGACGTCTCTTCTCGCGTCAGCGCGGGCGGATTGCCGAATTTGAGGACTTCGACGCGATCGCCTATCCGTATTTGCGCAGGTTGCCGTGGTTTGAAAAAGACGCCG
>JANMSB010000119.1:0-2203 GCA_031388915.1 Pseudomonadota bacterium
CGAGGATGTGCTCAATGGTTTTGACAGCGGCGCGGATGACTACTTGCCCAAGCCATTCGATCTCAACATTCTGTTGGCGCGTATCAATAGCCTGTTGCGCCGTCGCGCCTGGAGCGGTGAGCCATCCTTGCCGCAGCCTGCTAAGCAGGATGATGCAGCCACTTTTCAGTTCAACGGCAAGACGGTAGATTTTCACGCGCTTGAATTACGCACGCCCGCCGGCGCCTTCACGCTCACCTTGATGGAAGCCGACCTGCTGCGTTATTTCATCCGACATCAAGGTCTGCCGGTGTCGCGCCAACAAATTCTCAAAGACGTCTGGAATCTGCCCGCCGATATGGACACCCGCGCCATTGATAATTTTGTGGTGCGTTTACGCCGCTACATCGAAGACGAACCCAGCAAGCCGCAACATCTGCTGACGGTACGGGGTGTGGGGTATAAGTTTGTGGTGTCAACTCCCGGGCAGCTTTGAATCTTGCAGCATCACAATACGTAACTTGGCGATCGTGCCCGTCGGGTGGGAGCTATGTCTTCAATGTGACAATGGCATTTGAGAGATTCAGATGAGCGTTATCTTCATAACGTTCAATGAATGGTTTTGTACTGTAAATGCTCGGACGATCAAGAAAGGACTGCAAAATTTTAGCGCGCGTTCGGCGGTAGACAATGCGCGGAACCCATTTGTACTCTCGTCGGACATTAGTCTCGAACTGTGCATACAGTTGTTGATCGGAACCGAGAATTGCAAGATCAACGTCAATTAACAGCCGTGAATCTGAGTCCATCGGCAATGCCTGATGCCGCGTTGCGAGAATAAGTTCGCGAATGCGTTCGATTCGTTCAGCGGGGATTGAATGACGTTCTAAGAAGTCGCAAGCAAGGTTTGCACTATTGGCCTCGTTGTCTGAGGAATACGGCTCGTAAATAGCATCATGAAACCATAGTGCAAGTTCAACTTCTTCTGGCGAATTGGCCAGGTGCCGGTATAAATCGAGTTCGCTCAGGCAGTGGTCGATATGTTGCTGCGTATGATAGTGACGGTGTTTTTCCGCGTACGCGGTCACCAATGCCTCGTAGGTTTCCATGCCGCCGAGGACGCCCATGCTTGCCATCAGCTTTTTCCAACGTTCCGCAGTCATGTGTTGATCCGCGGCGCATCGTCCTTGCGCAACCCGAGCGCTTGAAGCGTATTTTTCCCGGCCAACACCAGGTAAAGCCACGCTTTTTTCCATCGCCCACTGAGCAAGACAATGTGAATGTGCCAGCCGGCTTCTCGGCGCGCGCTGTATCCGCTGTAAAGCACGCTAAACGCTTCGCTGTTACCGGTGTGGTCCAATGCAAGTTGCTGCGCACGACTTATTCCCAGCGCCAGCATTTCTGCAACTTCGGTTGCGGCGGGCTCGCCGGCTGATCGTGGAAAAGTTAATAGATAGTAGTTTGGAATGAGGTCGTTCCTAATCCGTAGTAGCTGACAGACATTCCCCGTGGCCAACTGAAATTGCTGTTCTATGCTTTTCATTGGTTCTACTCGCTTTAGGTTCCCAATAGCGTCGCGGCATCCATGTCGCGCGGCAGGCGCATGTCTAGAGAGCGATCACTTCGTCGTGGACAAAATGCAGACGAATGACTTGTGGGGCTTTGCCCTCATCAAAATGGCATTGCACAGCATCGCGTACGCTGGCGCGGAGTTCGCCGATGGAGTCGGCTTCAGTAAAAATGGGCGAGCCTAAGGCCCGGGCGGAATACCCACCCTCGGCTGTTTCTTCGATCAGGAAAATAATCTCGCTCATGGGCTGGCAGTATAGTTCCGGCTTTGTGCGGAGGTTAAACCGCAAGCCGGATTTTGTGAAAGTCTGCCAATCACACCTCAGCAGTGTTTCGCGTCATGCCTCTCGCAAAACGAATTGCCCGGCCCAGCCCGCTAGCTCGCTCCCACACACTTTCCCTCTAATCAGTCCCTAATTACTCTGCCTAGTGGTGGGAGCGCAGCGGTATCGTCTGGGCGATATGGACATTGGCTAGGTTACCGGTTCCACATCAGTGCACCGGTATGGTCACTATCAGCGAACCGCTCAATCCATAAGGGCTATACGGGCGATAGGGGTAGTCGTAGTGCGACTGGCGCGGATAGTGATGGTAGCGCGGCCCATAGTGGTAAGGACGATGACGGTAGTGATGGTCGTGATAGCGTTCACGCTGA
>JANMSB010000142.1:0-3401 GCA_031388915.1 Pseudomonadota bacterium
CCGGTTCGATTTCCGCACGTAGACTTTGCACGGTGTAACGATGAATGCGCGCCAGCAGACGACGTTCGCACCATTCCAGTTGCGACACATCGGCGGTGAATTGACCGCGCATAGCAAAGCCCTGTGTTTCCAACTTGAGCAGCGCCATGTCGATGTCAGCGTGCGGCAGACAAAGAACAGTTGCCAGACGGTGTGCGGTCACGGGTCCTAGAGCTTGCAAGCGACCACGCAGCAGTTCAACCAACGCGGTTTCTGCATCCCACTGTTGCTGAGCAAACTCGGCCGGCAGATTCAACGCGGGCGTGAACACTGCTTGTGGATATAGCGCCACAATCATCGGCAGGCGCTCGGCCGCGAGCCAGTAGCGCACAGACTCCACCACATTCATCACCGCGACTCGTCCGACACTCAACAACTGCTCAAACAACGGCTGCCACCCGTCACGCTGCGCCTCAGCCTCACTGCACAAACCCATCGACATCAGCGCATCGTGCAACTCATCCGCGTTGTCCACCGATGGCCAGGCTTCTTCGCGCACCTGCGCTATGGCACGCTCGTCGAGCTTGCCGAACTCGGCGGCAGTCTGCGGGTCCAGCCAGCGACGACTCGCCACTGCTTGAGTACGCCGTTCTTCCAACGGTGCATCGTCAAGGAAGGCATAGGGCTTAGCGGTGAGAATTTCCTGCGCTAGCGGTGAGGGCGTGGGTAAGTCACACGCCACAACGTTGATCTCACCTTGCTCAAGACCCTTGAGCAATTGTTCCAGACCGCCGATATCCATCGCTTCATACAGGCAATCGTGAATGGCCTGATTCACCAATGGATGATCGGGAATTTCACGATCGCCCTGAATGTTCTCCACACACGCCAACTGCTCGGGAAACACCACCGATATCAGATCTTCCGCCGCCATGCGTTGCAGCGGCGCAGGGGTGCGCTTGCCGCCGCGGTAACGCTGCACGGCCAGCGCGATACTGGCAACCCAACGCCAGCGTGTAGTGAACAGCGGCGAATCCAGCATGGCTTGAATTAAAAGTTCGCGCACCGTCTGGCTATTGAGATAGCGCGACACCTCGGCTAACTCGAAGCTATGCGTTTCGCCGAGCGAGAGTATCACTGCATCTTCGGTCGCGGCCGCCTGCAACTCGAAGTTAAAGCTGCGACAAAAACGTTTGCGCAGCGACAAGCCATAGGCGCGATTCACACGCGCACCAAACGGCGAATGAATCACCAACTGCATACCACCGCTTTCATCGAAGAACCGCTCGAACACCAGCCGCTGCTGCGTCGGCAAATTACCAAGCATGGCCTTGGCTGCACCCAGATAGTCGGTGAGCTGGCGCGCAGCCGATTCACTCAAGCCATGTTGCTGCATGAGCATGTCCATGCAGCGCTTGAGGCTTGCTTCATCTATTTGATGCCCCGGCGCTGCAATGCTCTCCTCCGTTCGTGGTGAGCCTGTCGATGCTTGCCCTTCGACAAGCCCAGGGCGAACGGATAGGCGCGACTGGTCTGGGGTCAGCACATCATTCACCTGGGCACGCAGACGCGATACCGCCTGCGACAATTCACTAGTGCGTGCAGGGGCCTCTCCCAACCAAAATGGCAACGTTGGCGGCTGGCCCTTAGCATCCTCTACGCGCACCTTGCCGGATTCGATGCGTTGGATGCGATACGACGCATTGCCCAACTGAAAAATATCGCCCGCCTGACTCTCGATGGCGAAGTCTTCATTCAGCGTGCCGATGAAAACTTCCTGTGGCTCGAGAATCACTCGATAGTCGGCCACGTCGGGAATGGCGCCACCGCAGGTGATAGCGGTCAGGCGCGCACCCTTGCGCGCCCGCAGGCGTTGATTCACGGCATCGCGATGTAGATAGGCGCTTTGGCGACCACGGCGGGTAGCGAAACCGTCGGACAACATACGCAGAACTTCATCGAACTCATCACGTTGCAAGTCACGATACGGCCAGGCGCGCGTGACTAGTTGGTACAACTCATCTTCGCCATATTCTCGCGACGCCACTTCGGCCACCATCTGCTGCGCCAACACATCCAGCGGTTTGTCCGGCATGTGCAAGCGGTCCAACTCGCCACGGCGCACCGCATCGAGCAGCGCCGCGCACTCCACCAATTCATCGCGGCTTAATGGAAACAACCTGCCCTTGGGTACACCGCTGATGGAGTGATTGGCGCGACCCACACGTTGCAGGAACGCGGCAATCGAACGCGGCGAACCCAACTGACACACCAAATCCACATCACCAATGTCGATACCCAATTCCAATGATGCAGTTGCCACTAATACGCGTAGCTTGCCGGCCTTCAAGCGTTGCTCGGCATCAAAGCGCGTTTCTTTGGACAGCGAACCATGATGCGCGGCGACATGCGCTTCACCAAGACGCTCGGTAAGTTGTCGCGCCACGCGCTCCACCATGCGCCGCGTGTTGGCGAACACCAGCGTGGTGTGATGCGCATCAATCAATGTGGCCAGTTTGTCGTAGACGTTCTGCCAGACGTCATTGGACATCACTGCTTCCAGCGGTGCGTCGGGCAACAGCATTTGAATGTCACGCTCACGGATGTGACCGGTGTCGACGATAGTGCAGCCCATCTGCGCCCCTATCTTTAAAGCGTCCCTTCCCCCGTTCGACGGGGGCAGCTCCAGTGCATCCATGCACTCGCTGCATTCGCATATCCTATGCATCCGAAGGACAGGATGGGGGCAAGACTCGGAACGCCCTCTCCCCAACCCTCCCCCGTCGAACGGCGGAGGGGGCAACTCACAGCCCACCAAAAATTTCGCAATCTCCTCAATCGGCTTCTGCGTCGCCGACAAACCAATGCGCTGCACTGGATGCACACACAACGCCGCCAATCTTTCCAATGACAGCGCCAGATGCGCGCCGCGTTTGCTGTTCGCCACCGCATGGATTTCATCAACAATCACCGTGCGCGTGGTCGCCAGCATCTCGCGACCCGAAGCACTGGTCAGCAATAAATATAAAGACTCCGGTGTCGTCACCAGAATATGCGGTGGCCGACGGCGCATCGCCATGCGCTCAATCTGCGGCGTATCGCCGGTACGCACTTGCGCGCGAATCTCCGCCGCTGCGCTGCCTTGCTCTAGCAGCACTGCGGTAATGCCGGCTAATGGCACTTGCAGATTGCGCTCTACATCGTTCGACAGGGCTTTAAGCGGCGAGACATACACGACCTGCACGGCATCGTCGATCCAGCCGCGCGCGGCTTGCCGCACCAACGTATCAATGGCGGTAAGAAATGCAGCCAAGGTCTTGCCCGAACCGGTGGGCGCAGCTATCAGCGTGTGTCGTCCCTGTGCAATCGCCGCCCACGCATCACACTGCACCGCAGTCGGCGCTGCGAAGGTTCGATCGAAC
>JANMSB010000189.1:0-5152 GCA_031388915.1 Pseudomonadota bacterium
TACGTAATGCCAATCAAATTCAACTCGGACAGAGCTTGTTGATTCGCGCGGTGGGTCCACAGCCCGCCAACGCGGCGGAGCCTGATGAAGCCGAGGTCACTACCCAGGAAGTGGCGCGCGCCGAAAAGGCGGAACCAAAAACCGAAGGCGAGGCCGAAGCGATGGGGCCAACGTTGCTGCCGGGTGTGCAGGCGGCGGCGTCAGCGGACCCGTCGGATTACGAGGTGAGCAAGGCGAACACCATTCACGTCGAAGCCGCCGAGACCTTGGGGCACTACGCCGATTGGCTGGAAACCACGCCTAGCGCGCTGCGTAAGCTGAACAAGCTCTCGGCCAATGCGCCGGTGCGCATCGGTCAAACGCTCAAACTGGATTTCTCGCGCGTGTCCGCCGATAAGTTTGAATCGCGGCGCACCACGTATCATCAGCAATTGCAGGAAGCGTTCTTCGCCGACTTTCGCATTGTCGATACCGAGACGCATGCTATGAAAAAAGGTGAGTCGATCTGGGAGTTGTCACAAAAGACCTACAACGTCCCGGTATGGTTGCTGCGCCAATACAATCCCGACGTCGATCTGGCGGATGTCAGACCGGGTGTTAAGTTGGTGATTCCCAGGGTGAAAGCTCAAAAGTGACGACAAGGGGTGCGGGTCAGTAAATGCATAACTTTTTTCAGGCTGCGGCAGTGACGGCGTTGGCATTGGCCAGCAGCGCCTGCTTTAGTCTGCGTGTGAGTGACGCGCAAACCACGAGTAGCGTACTGCCGGCCAAAGTGGTGGGCGATTACCATTTACGCGCCGGTGCGCCGGTGAATGTGTTCTTGCGTAGTGTCGACGATCAGCCGTTGCATTTTTGGCAGCACGCGGCCGAGGTAGGAGCAGGCGTACATCGCTTGCTGGTGGACTGCACGGTGACGGCCACGCAAAAGCTGTCGCGCCATGCATTGAATGTGACTCTGGAGTCCGGCGTGCGGTATCGCTTGAGTGCCGACGCCAACGATCAGCAGGGTTGTACGCGGGTTAGTTTGGAAGAGTTGGAGTAATGTGGTTTAGAGTTTTGTTGTTGGGGTTGTTCTGTGTCGCGGGTGTGCGTGCTGTTGAGGCGCAAACCCTGGCAACGGCTGCCTTCGGCGCCAGCACCGGCGAACTGGAAATGGCCGATCGGTTGGTGGTGTACAAGTCGCAGCGCAAGCTATATCTATTTCGACGTGGCCAGATACTGCGCGAATATACGGTGCGGCTTGGCTTGCGACCCGAGGGCGCTAAAGAAGTCGAAGGCGACTATCGCACGCCCGAAGGCCGCTATCGTTTGGCGCGGCGCAATCCGCAGAGCGATTTTTTCTTGTCGATTCAAGTCGACTATCCCAATAAACGGGACATCCTGCGTGCCAAACGTCTGGGCATGAAACCCGGCGGCGCCATCATGATTCACGGCTTACCCAATTCGCCGCGTAAACCGCTGGACTACTACCAGCGCTTCGACTGGACCGATGGTTGCATTGCCGTCAGCAATTCGGACATGGTGGAAATCTGGATGATGACCAAACCGGGCACAATGATCGACATCCTGCCGTAACGGCAACACGAGCATAGTTATTAGATGAATAAGCAAGTTGAATCGGCTTCCATTACCCAGGTCGAAATGGATGATTTCGTCCATGCGCGCGTCTCGCCGCTGGGTAGTTTGGAAAATCTCTCGCAGCGCGAAGTCGGGCAACTGATGTCCGCCGAGCAAAGCGATGTGTACCAGTTGTTTCGCCGCTGCGCGCTAGCGGTGCTGAATTGCGGTAACGAAACCGACGATGCCCGCGCCATTTTCGAAAAATACAAAGACTTCGAGATTCACCTGGGCCGACAGGCCTGGGGCGTGAAGCTGCAAATTCGTAACGCGCCGTCCAAGGCCTTTGTCGATGGCCAGATGATTCGCGGCATCAAGGAACACTTGTTCGCGGTGTTGCGCGACATCATTTACATCCACGACGCCATCCTGGGTACGCAGCGGTTTGATCTGCAAGAAACCAGCGGTCTGACCAATGCCGTGTACCACATCCTGCGCAACGCGCGGATTCTGGACTACAAAGGTCGGCCCGACTTGATCGTGTGCTGGGGCGGCCATTCGATTAGTCCAGTCGAATATGACTACACCAAGAAAGTCGGTTACGAGCTGGGCTTGCGCGGCATGAGTGTGTGCACTGGCTGTGGCCCGGGCGCAATGAAAGGCCCGATGAAAGGCGCCACCATCGGTCACGCCAAACAGCGCGTGCGCGACGGCCGCTACGTGGGCATGACCGAGCCCGGCATCATTGCCGCCGAGCCGCCCAATCCCATCGTCAATCAATTGGTGATCATGCCGGACATCGAAAAGCGCTTGGAGGCGTTTGTGCGTACCGGACACGGCATCATTGTGTTTCCGGGCGGCGCCGGCACGGCGGAAGAAATTTTGTACTTACTCGGCATCCTGCTGGATCCGCAGAACGCCCATCATCCGTTCCCGTTGGTGTTCACTGGACCAGCATCGAGCGCCGAGTATTTTGAAAAGATCGATCAGTTCCTCGTCGCCACGCTGGGTGAAGCAGTGCGGGCGCGCTACAAAATCGTTATCAACGATCCGGCGCAGGCGGCGCGCGAAATGGCGCGGGGTATGGAAGTGGTGCGCGAGCATCGCCGTGCGGTGAGCGATGCTTACAACTTCAATTGGTTATTGAAAATTCCGTTGGAGTTTCAGTTGCCGTTCGAACCCACGCATGCGGCGATGTCCGGGTTAACCTTGCAACGCGATTTGCCGCCACATGTGTTGGCCGCCAACTTACGCCGCGCTTTTTCCGGCATTGTTGCCGGCAATGTCAAAGAGCAAGGCATTCGCGCCATTGAGCAATATGGCCCGTACGAATTGCACGGCGACCCACACATCATGAGTTTGTTGGATGACCTGTTGGCGGCATTCGCAGCGCAACGACGCATGAAGCTACAGGGCGAATATAAGCCGTGTTATCGGGTAGTGAAGTAGAACCTAGCTCAAAATGACTGCGCTCCGGCCCAAATATCAAAGCAAGCGCAACCTACCATCGCTCGCTACATGTTGAGATAGGTTCTAGTCATGAGGATTCGCTGAACATAACTGTCGGCGAAGCGCGATACGCCACTCAGTCTGAGTGCACGGAAAATCGAGTGTGAATCAGTTCCTCCAGACGGCAAGAGCTTGCCACGTAGTCTGTGCCCAACCGAGGAGCCAACATGTCAGACCACGATCACGACGAACTTACTGCAACGGGTGCGCATCGCGTATGGCGCGGTGGCGTTGGCGCAGCTGCGGCACGCAGTTGGCTGAATCGTTCGCAACCCGCCAATCCGCGGCACGCCGCGATCACCAACAAGCTGGCCAACTTTCCTAACTATCGCAGTTGGGCAGAGAAGGTAAAGACGACTTGGCACAAGGAAGAAGAATAGTTTTTTGCGCGCTGCGCTAGTCACGGCGACTGGCGATAGTTGGCGGTATTGGTAGGGGCGGGTCCGCAGTGGCGGATGCCGCCTTTGTCGTTTGTGGCGTACTGTATGGCGCGACGATTCCTAATGAATGGGCCTTGCGTTCCAGCGATTGGGCCGGCAATGGAAAGCCAAAATCGCCTTGCTCGGTCAGTGAGTTTCGATTGGTCAGCCAGCCTAACAACGGCTGCCACATCTCCAGATCGTCGCGCACCAGGTATGACTTCATTTCAAACAGCCCGATGCCGTTTTCGAAGGCGCGCACATAAGCCTGTGAATCGCGCAGCGTGGCAATCACGGGTATCTGCAGCGAGTACAGAAACTTCATCAGCGAGCGATACATCACCGTATTGCGCTTGACGCGGTTGGCGATGACCGCAATCCGCTGCTCGTTACGTTTAACTTTGGCGATCAGCAACAAATCCGAAATGCAGCGAGTGGCGGCGTGGATGTCGATGTCCGACGGCAGCACCGGCACCAGGATGGCATGGGCATCGCGCGTCATTTCTGGCAGCCGTTGCGGATCTATCGCTGCCGGCGTATCGACGATCAGCACCTCGCTGTCGGCCTGTACGCGCATGGCGAAGCTGCGGGTCACGCCGGCCTTGCGCTCAAACCCCGCCACCCCATACACCAGCGGGTGCAGTTCGGTGCGCTTGCTTAACCAACGCATGCTGGAACCTTGTGCATCCAGGTCCATCAAGGTCGGCTTACGGTGGTGCACGGCGAAATAGCTGGCCAGATTGGTCGCCAGTGTGGATTTGCCGGACCCGCCTTTCGGGTTAAGGACTACGATTTTTTGCATTGCCGCACCCAGCCAATACCTTCGACTGTACCGCTGGGGAATCAGACTAGCGCAGATGAGGGTTAATGGGCAGGTCTGCGGCGGTTTTATTCACTGTGATTGTCGGCGTGTGAGTCGCCGCACAGTGGATTGTTTTGCGGGTGGATACAGTGAATCCACCCGGAACCAATACATGGAAATCTTCCTACTTCTACTCGACGAACTTGACGATGCAGTCGCAACCCTGTGCATGCTGTGGTCGCGCCTGTGGGGATTGCTGTTGTCCAGCGGTTTGTTCGCCCTAAGTGTGTTGGTGGCGATGTACTGGCCGTGGCTGGCGGGTGTTGGCGTCCTGCTGCTGATGTCATGCTGGGCCGGGCTGTCACTGTTGCGCCTCAAGCCGCTGCTGGGTTTCAAGACCGATCCCTAACTTGTGCCGATGCCGCGCATCAGGCGCCTGCCGGCACTTGAAAAATAACTCACTGGCCCCACAGTAGGCCCACCATTCGGACCCCGCGACGCGGCCCTCAGCCAACCCTGAGCCGGCGCTTCGGCGTGGACGATTTTTTTGATCCCTAAATCAGGATATGACCATGTCGACATCTGCTGCTACGGAGCAACCGTCCAAGCAAACCCTGGGTTTCCAAGCTGAAGTCAAACAGCTATTGAAGCTGATGATTCACTCACTGTATTCCCACAAAGAAATTTTTCTGCGTGAGTTGATCTCCAATGCCTCCGATGCCTGCGACAAATTGCGGTTCGAATCGCTGGCCAACCCGAGTTTGATCGGCAGCGACGCGGAACTAGGCATCCGCATCGAGCTGGACAACAAAACGCACACCATCAGCATCATCGATAACGGCATTGGCATGACGCGCCAGGAGGC
>JANMSB010000211.1:0-2585 GCA_031388915.1 Pseudomonadota bacterium
CAATGATTTGATTGTCCTTGACGATTAACGCGCCCACCGGCACTTCACCAGCCGCCTCGGCCATACGCGCCAGCGCCAGTGCGCGTGACATAAATTCATCATCATGGGTCTGCATAATCGCTAGCGAACCGTTCGTTGTGTCATGTGGATTGCCGCGCATTCTACCGTCAACGTATTTGACCCCAAACATTTGAATTTCTCGGCTTGAATTGCACAGGTTGCCTCCAGCGCCGTGGTTCTGTAACCTGCGCGCCCCTCAAGTCCACCGGGCCATGCTCCCCCTGAGACAACCATGTGGTCGATTAACTGGTTAATTCAGCGCACAGGGTTCCCCTGATCCCACGGCGGTCTAGCCCATAGACCGGCTTAGCCGTTTCCGGTACGCGACCAGTTCGACTGACTTTCCTTGAGTACGAATGCTCGCGCTGTCGCGTTTGACCAGTCCCTTTTCGTAGCGCGAGCCGATGATCCAGACCCCTTACTACCTTATCGACAAAAACAAGTTGCTGACCAACCTGCACAAGATGCAGTACGTGCGTGAGCGTTCCGGCGCCAAAACCCTGTTGGCGCTGAAATGTTTCGCCACTTGGTCGGTGTTCGATCTGATGCGCCAGTACATGGATGGCACGACATCGTCATCGCTGAACGAAGTTAAACTCGGCCGGGAAAAATTCGGTGGCGAAACTCATGCCTACAGCGTGGCGTATGCCGACCATGAGATTGATGAAGTCGTTGCCAACGCCGACAAGATCATCTTCAACTCCATCGGCCAGCTGCAACGCTTTGCCGACAAGACAACACAGGTACCGCGTGGCTTGCGTCTGAACCCCGGCATCAGCAGCTCTAGCTTCGACCTGGCGGATCCGGCTCGCCAATACAGCCGACTGGGTGAATGGGACGCCGACAAGGTTGAAGCCGTGCTGGACCAGATTACCGGCTTCATGATCCACAACAATTGTGAAAACGAAGACTTCGCATTGTTTGATCGCATGCTGGCACAGATCGAAACACGCTTTGGCGCGTTGCTCAAGCGCATGCAGTGGGTCAGCCTGGGCGGCGGCATTCATTTTGTATCGGACGGCTATCCCCTGGATGCGTTCTGCGCGCGCCTGAAAACTTTCTCGGAAAAATATGGCGTGCAGGTGTACCTGGAACCCGGCGAAGCGGCGATCACGCAGAGCACCACGCTGGAAGTCACCGTGCTCGACACGCTGTTTAATGGCAAACATCTAGCTATTGTCGACAGTTCTTCCGAAGCACACATGCTCGACTTACTGATCTATCGCCAAAGTGCGCGCATCGAACTCACGCATGCCACCGCAGGCAGCAGCCAACACACCTACATGGTGTGCGGCAAATCCTGCCTCGCCGGCGACATCTTTGGTGAAGTAAACACCGAGCACCCGTTGCAGGTCGGTGACCGACTGTCGATTCAAAACGCGGCCGGTTACACCATGGTAAAGAAGAATTGGTTCAATGGCGTGCAGATGCCAGCCATTGCCATTCGCGAGCTGGATGGCAGCGTGCGTGCGCAGCGAGCGTTTTCCTATGCCGACTTCGTGTCGGCGCTTTCTTGATCTGATCTTTTAACGAGCTTTGCAAAGCTCCAACTGGAGGTTGGCCTTCAAATGAAGAAAAATGTGTTGATCATCGGTGCCGGTGGTGTAGCGCAGGTCGTCGCACACAAGTGCGCACAACACAACGACAAGCTGGGTGACATTCACATTGCGTCACGCACGCTGTCCAAGTGCCAGAACATCATCGCTTCCGTTCATGCAAAGAACAGCATGAAGGTACAGGGCGTGATTTCTGCTCACGCGCTCGACGCCCTGAACCTCGAAGCGACGAAGACGCTGATCAACTCCACTCGCAGCCACATCGTCATCAATGTCGGCGCGTCGTTCGTCAACATGTCGGTGTTGCAGGCCTGTATCGAAACCGGCGCTGCGTACATCGATACCGCCATTCACGAAGAGCCCTTGAAGATCTGCGAAAGCCCACCCTGGTATGGCAACTACGAGTGGCAGCGCCGCGAAATCTGCGCGGCAAAGGGAATCACGGCCATCCTGGGGGTAGGCTTCGACCCCGGCATGGTCAACTCCTATGCTGCGCTGGCGCGCGATGAGTACTTTGATCGCATCGACTCCATCGACATCATCGACATCAATGCCGGCAGTCACGGCAAATACTTTGCCACCAACTTCGATCCCGAAATCAACTTCCGCGAGTTCACCGGCGTGGTGTATTCATGGCAGAACCGTCAGTGGGCCACGAACAAAATGTTTGAGGTAAAGAAGGTATGGGATCTGCCCGTCGTCGGTCCAAGCACCACCTACATGACCGGCCACGACGAAATTCATTCGCTATCCCGCAATCTTGATGTACCCAACATCCGCTTCTGGATGGGCTTTGGCGATCACTACATCAATGTGTTCACCGTGCTGAAAAATCTCGGCCTGCTCTCCGAACAACTTATCACCACCGCAGAAGGCCAGCAGATCGTGCCACTAAAGGTGATAAAGGCAGTGCTCCCCGATCCAAGTTCGCTCGCACCCAGTTACACCGGCAAGACCTGTATCGGCGAT
>JANMSB010000213.1:0-33609 GCA_031388915.1 Pseudomonadota bacterium
CGCCGTGGTGCCATTCCAGATCACTGCGTGTAGCTGACCATCGGCAGTGTATGAGGAGCCCACCACCTGCCCGGCGTTATTGATGCCGTAGGCTTGGCTGCCAATATCATCGCCGAGCGTCCCGAGATCAGTCGCCGTGGCGCCATTCCAGATCGTTGCGTGCGCGTTACCACCGGCAGCAGATGACCAGCCCACCACCTGTCCGGCGTTATTGATGCCGCTGGCAAAGCTGTAAGTACCACCCAGAGTACCTAGGTCGGCAATGGTGTATCCAGATGCCCAGGTAGGGCCGCTCAATGCAAGACCTGCCAACAGAGTGGGCACGAGCGTATTCAATTTACGTGTTTGGTTTGCCGGCTTCATTTATTGCTCCCTGAATTTAGATAGTTTTTGTTGATTCTTCGCTCGAACGTTTCCGCGTGCGATTTCATTGTGATTGTTTCACCACCGCCGTCTTTAGGCAATGATGCGATTACATCAGACGCGTTGCGCTACCTAAACGACTAAACCTTCCTACAATCATGGGCGACTTTTTTACTTTTTTTAAAGTCGTAATTCAGTTTAAACATCGTACGCACCATTATTATGCAATGTCTTCACATCCGAGGAGTTACGCAAATTATTTAGCAATTTTCACCCGCTGTACGCTCAATATCATGTGTGCTGGCATCAACAGCAACCCGATGGATCAACGCGTAGCGGCACAATAAATCGACATACCTGCACCGTAATGGCAAAGGCCGTGAGTACACTTGCTTGCTCTAACAGGCAGAGCGTCTGCTATTGATAAAACTTCCTGCACTGATATTAGCGATAGCTTAAGGGCCGAACTCCGCGCTCCCAATGACCAGCGTGAAAAAATGGCCGCGCCTCTACAGCAACACCATTCCCACCCAACCAAACAACGTCAGTCAAACACCCAGTGCTGAGTACTTGTCGCCGAACATCCAGCGCAGCAAGGTTGGACCTTGCATTCGCTTGATGAAGCGTGCGGCATTTTCGGGTCGAGCGTTGCGCTCAAACGATAGACAATCCGCAATCAATTTAGCAGCGCGTGGCGGTAGATTGGGAATGGGCGCATAGCTCAAGCACTTCTGGCGAGCAGCGTCCAGGCTGTGACGCTGGAAGGGATGCTTGCCGGTCAACAGTTCATACGCAATCACGCCGAGCGGATACAGATCATCGGCTGGATCGGCACTGCTGCGCGATGCGATAAGGTCGGCGCTGTAGGCCTCGTTGTAAGCACGCAAGGTCATCGTATCCAGCAACTCGATCGCCTCCAAGCTGGTGGGCAGCGCGTCAATCAGTTCAAAGCCCATGATCTTGGGCATGCCGGCATCAGTAACAAAAATCGAGCAGGGATTGAGGTTGGAATGCACCATGCCTTGCTTGTGCGCATAGGCAAGGCCGTTCGAGATGCCTTCGATGAGCGCCCACGCCGTGGCCAGCGGCAGCGGTGCTTTGCGCGCCTGTCGAATGATGTCCGCCAACCAGCGTCCGGACAGGTGCTCCATGGCCACGGACACTTGACCGTCGGCCTGCTCCACACCAAAAACTCTGGCAATGTTCGGATGCGCAAGGCCTTTGATGCGCGCCACCGCATCTTTCAATCTAGTCAACGATTCAGGCTGTTGGTGTAAATCAACCGCCACAACTTCGAGGATGATTCTGGAATCGGCCACGCCGGTGTTTTCAGCGGCCAGATCCGTGGCGATAAATACTTGCCCCATGCACCCATGGCCAAGCTTGCGCTCTAGTAGATAGCGATTATTAACCACCGACCCAAGGCTAGGCTGTCGCATCGAGGCGGCAGTGCGCACAGAACCTGCCGGGCGCGGCTTGCAAGCAGCATCTGCAATACACTCAGAAACCTCTACGACGCCATTATCCAAGACGTCAACAACGTCAATGCCCTGCTTGGTTTCTGTATTGCAAGTGACGACAGGTAACGCAGGAGCCTGTGTGCTCACCGGCGCTGCTTGCCGTGCGCCGCTGGGCGCCATCCACAGGGTTTTCTCCGAATCGAAAGCTTCTACGGCATCAAGCAACGCGCGGCCTACGGTCAACGGCAGGTGTTGTTGCTTGACGCGCGTTTCAATCATCATGGGCCACAAACTGGTGCCCACCGGATTTTGGCGCACAGCTTCGGTAATGGCTGCGCAAACTTCGTTGACGTTGCCATGGTCAGGATTCAGTTTGTCGAGGAGATCATCGAGTAGTGAGCGCATGTTGTTTGTTCCAGACTCGCGACCGAAGCATGGATCCGCATATAGTTGGTATGGACACCCCATCCCCTGGATGACGCACCGATTGTTCGTTGTTGCTATGGTAGTAGCGACGTTTGGCCAAGCCTAAATGCACCCCTCCTAAATAAGTGTGAAACACTTCACTAAGCAGCTCGACTATTGCGGGGTTCGTCCTACCCACGCACAACTGAAGATGATTGGTAGATCAGCGAAAGCTCATTGGGCTGCCCCAACCAACCACCATTGCGTCAAATCATTAACGATAATCGAGATGGCAGTCCGCACAGGTATCGCGCACGCGCTTCAGCATGGCGGCGTCGTACGCGCATGCGCCGGTGACCTGCGCTACCGGCGCAGCGGCGGTTCGTAACTGTTCTACATAACCGCGAAACGTAGCCTCTTGCTCAACCGCCAGCGGCAGCGCTAAAGCCAACTCGTCGGCGAGCCCTTGTATGCGGCTTGCCGACACGCCTGCCGCAGCGCAATCGCCGCCCTCGACAGCCGTTTGCAAACCTTTTAAGTGAAACTGCGCCAGCCACATCACCGCCAGCGCGTGTTGGCGCTGGCGAATAGCTCGCTGCTGCAGCATTGCACCCAGGACGGCACCCAAGATCAGGCCCACCAAACCGATCACTAGAATTTTTTTCACTACCTGCACCTAACTTTGTTGCGCCCCCGCCCACTCAAGGCAATACAGCCATTGTTGCAAATTCCTACTGAACAAGTGTTGGCATCTAACCTGCTCGCGTTCGCGCTCCTGGCCGGGCAAAATCACCGTTTGTCCATTTTCCGCCTTGTTCACTGGTTAATACTCGCCCCATGTCGAATTCCAAGCCCGCTACTGAGCGCTCCGAACCCATTCTGCTGACCTTTCTAAAGCGCCGTTGGCGCCTATTGAACGTACTGGGTGTGCTGCTATTGACCTATACCCTCTTGGGCACGTTGCTGGCGCCGCACCTGATCAACCAATACGCCACCGAATACGTGCACAACGAAATGCACCGCCAACTACACCTTGGCAAGGTGCAATTCAATCCATTCACGCTGTCCTTACGAATCGGCCAAACAAACTTCTCCGAACAAAATGGCGCGCCCATCGTTCGATTCGATCACCTACTGGTGAATGCCGAACTCAGCTCGTTGTTCACCGGCAGCTACAACTTCAAACAGATTCAACTAAACGCGCCCAACTTGAACGTGGTGGTTGATACGCAGGGCAACCTCAACCTGGATTTCAGCGCCCCGAATATGCCAGAACCCGCACCCAGTGATGCGCCTCTGCCGGCCATACGCATTGGCGAATTGCAACTAAGCAATGGCCTGGTTCGTCTTGAGGATCACTCACGACCCCAGCCCTTCATCACTGAACTCAAGCCCATCGAGTTCATGGTGAAGGACTTTCGCACTGAACCTAACCACGGCAATGCGTTTCATTTCACGGGCGCCTCCAAAGCGGAAGAAACTTTCGATTGGCAAGGCGATTTCACGGTGCAGCCGCTGGGTTCGACAGGCAAGCTGCAGATTGCTGGCTTGAAGGCCAGCACCTTGCAAAGCTATTTGCAGGAGTCGTTGCCGATGCGTCTGTTGGCCGGCGAGGTGTCGATACAGGGCGACTATCAGCTAGCAGTGAATGAGCGTCTGGAGCTGAAACTCAACCTGCCCAGCATTGATGTCAACGCGGTACAAGTTGCGCCCAAGCACGGCGATGACACGCCGTGGGTGTCGCTGTCCACCATGCAACTAATCGGCACGCAGGTATCGCTGCAACAGCGCAATGTCGCTATTCAAAAAGTTCGTATCGATGGATTGCAACTCAACGCCTGGCTCGACCAGGACTACAAGCTGAATCTATTGGAACTACTGGGACCGGATGAACCCAGCGAGAAACCTTGGAACAGTGCCGTGAAGGACATCGAGCTGGTGAATGCGCGCATGCAGATTGAAGACCGCAGCATCGCGCCAACCGCGCAGTTCACCTTGTTTCCGGTGCTGTTACAGGTGCAGAACTTTAGCAGCGCACCGCACACCACCATCAACATAAACACCAAAATCCATATCAACGAACGCGCCGATTTCGATGCCGCCGGCACGATTGATCTCGACACCTTGAGTTCACAACTGAAGCTCCGGCTAAGCAATTTCGCACTCAAGGATGTGCAGAACTACGTCGCCACCAGCACCGATATGCTGGTTAGCGACGGCCGACTGACTACCGAAGGTGATCTTTATTACCAGGGCGATGCCGCCAACAAGCATCCGCAACTCAAGTTCACCGGTAACGTTGAAGTCACCGACTTAAGCACGCAAGACACGCTGGAAAACAAAGACTTCATCAAGTGGCAATCGCTGCAACTCAAAAATCTGAGTTACAGCATGGCGCCCGATACATTGACGATAGAACAAATGATTGCGCGCCAACCCTATGGCCGCGTGATTATCGACAGCGACGGCAGCACCAACATTCAGCACGTGCTGCGCATACAGCCCGAGCCTGCGACGAACGACAAGGCGAAACCAACCGCCAAAGTCCGCACAGCCGCGCCGACCATGCGCACCCGCATCACCAAGGTGATCATTGCCGACGGCTCGGCCAACTTCACCGACAACAGCGTACAACCGACCTTTTCCACCGGCATGCAACGGTTGAACGGCGCCATCACCGGCCTGTCATCGGCCAATGATTCGCGCGCCAAGATCACACTGGACGGCAGTGTCGACAACCATGCGCCCGTGACGATCACCGGTGAGGCCAACTTCCTGGCGGCGGACACCTACAGCGATGTCGCCATGAACTTCCGCAATATGGAGTTGACCACCTTCAACCCCTACTCCGGCAAGTTCGCCGGCTACAGCATCGCCAAGGGCAAGCTCAGCACCGAACTGCGCTATCGAATTCAAGACCGCAAACTGGATGCGCAGCATCACATCGTGGTCGATCAACTGGAGTTCGGCGCTGCTACCGACAGCAAGGATGCCGTGCCCTTGCCGATCAAACTGGCGGTGTCATTGTTGAAAGATCGCAATGGCGTGATCGACCTAAACCTGCCGGTGAGCGGCAGTCTCGACGATCCGCAGTTCAAAGTTGGACCGGTAGTCTGGAAAGCCTTCCTCGGTCTACTCACCAAGATAGCCACAGCGCCGTTCTCGGCACTGGGCTCGTTGTTTGGTGGCGGACCCGAATTGGCCTATGTAGATTTTGTACCTGGCTCTACCAACTTGAGCGCGATAGAAGCCGACAAATTGAGCAAGCTCGCCAAAGCCATGGCGGAACGGCCACAGCTGAAGTTGAACATACCGCTGACCGTAGTCACCGATGCCGATGCTGCCGCTTTGAATGAAACGGCATTCAAACAAGCATTGAATGGCGTGCTGGCTAATGCCGCAACCGCAAATAACACTCAGCGTCTCACTGCGCTCACCACTTTGTACAAAGCTCGCGTCGGCAGTACGCCCACCTTTCCGGCATCGAACGAGCCCGCAACTGAGGTCACCACAAGCCACATTGCTTACCTTGAAGCACAACTCAAGCCGCTATATGCGATTGGCGCCGCCGATCGTGACGCACTCACTCGTGCGCGTGCCGATACCGTGCAAGCCGCGTTGCTTGTCAACAGCGAGTTAGCCGCCGAACGCATCTACCTTACTGCGCGCAGCAATGAAGTTGAATCACCCAATGGGGTAGTGCGCATGGAATTGAAGTTGGAGTAACGCGATTAGGTAGGCTGTATAGGGGATTTCAATCCCCGCATCCGAAACATAGGAGCTGGATTGAAATCCCCATCGTCAGTAGTTGGACGGAAATTCGTTGACTCCGGTGCCAACCAGTGTCAGACGCCTAAGCCCCGTACTACTATTAACGCTGAACACACCAAAGACAGGTTCTTGTGTCAGATCCATGCGGTGAAAGTAGATGGTCGTGCCGTCCAGACTCCATGCTGGCTTGCTGTTTATTTGGGTGTCGTTAGGAATGAGTACTACGGGAGTAGAGAGCGTCATTGGGCTGGTGCTATTGACGCTGGCAAGTCGAATATTCCACGCACCCGCACCAGAATTTGCCGCCGGATCGGTGGTTGTCAGCCACGCAATACTTGATCCGCTGGGAGAAAAATAAGGGTCGTAGTCGGCGAGATCATCAAAGGTGAGCCGTGTTGGCGTGCCTAGCGGCGCAGTGGCACTCATGACGAATATTTCGTAGTTCGCTTCACTGGTGCAAGGCGCGGGCGTGCTCGGGCAGCCATTGAACAGGAGCTTGGTACCATCGGGTGACCACGATACGTCGGTATTTATACCGGGTTGATTGGTGTATTGCACCGGCTGTCCGCCAGTCGAATTGGTGACAAAGATTTGCAAGGTGGCTCCGACGCTGCCGAACATGGCGATCTTGGTGCCATCAGGCGACCATTCGGCATGGCCTTGCTGCGACCAGCTGTAGGCACCTTGAGCAAGGAGCCGCGTAATGCCCGTGCCATCGGCATTCATCACCCACAAACTTGCCTGTGTGTAGTCATCCTGTTGAACTCCGGCGGGACGACGATAAAAAAGAATCTTTTTACGATCAGGTGAAATGCGCGGCCACCAATGTTCATAGGCAGAGTCGTTGGTAAGTCGCGTGATAGCCGTGCCATCTTTCTTCATCACGTAGATTTCGCGATTGACGCTGAGGCGCGTGGAGTCGAATACCAGTTGATCGGCTGCCAGCGCGACCACCGTAGGCGACGGTGAGAACGACTCGCCAGGCGTGTCGGAGCCACCACCGCCGCAACTTGCGAGCGACGCGACCAGTGCAAGGATAATCAAGCTGCGCATGAGGCTCCCTGATATACGGATTCGACTGCGTACCAACGCAACAGGCCGGAAGAATAAACGTCCAAGTGAGGAAAACCACCGTGTCGCCGGCAGGCGCCGATGCTGACGGCTCTCGTACCACCGGATTCACGACGCCCAATAAATAATGCAGGCGGTGCCGGCCAAAAGTGACCTAAGGCTCGTTGGCAGCGCTGGTTTTCCGTAGAATTGACGTCTATGCTTCCTGTTTGTTTTGTACCGGAGATTTTGCATGTCGACTGCCGTGAAAACCCTTACCACCCGCCTTGCCCACGAACCATCCAAGCCGAGGATCGGCAGTCGCGTGCTGAATAGCAAGCAAGAGCTGTTGAGCGGCGAGCTTAGCAGCGAGATTCGTGAGCTGCTGGAACAGCGCGGCGTGCTGGTTTTTCCGGAAATCAATTTCACCAATGAAGAGCAGATCGCGTTCACCAAGACGCTCGGCAAGTTCGCTCCCGAACGCAATAATATGGACGAGAGCGTCACCAAGATTTCGCTCGATCCCAAGGAAGCTGCCAGCGCCGAATACCTCAAGGGCTCGCTCTACTGGCATATCGACGGCACTATGAACCAAGTGCCGATCCTCGCCTCGCTGCTCACGAGCAAGAAGCTCCCCAGTTGGGGCGGCAACACGGGTTTCTGTAACACCTATGCCGCTTGGGACGACCTGCCCGAGGAAAAGAAGGCGGAGCTTGAAGGGCTGCGCGTCATGCATTCGGTGTGGGCCTCGGTGTTTTACTACGAGCCCGAGCCGAGTTTGGCCAAGCTACAGGCCATGCAGTCGGTCGGCGAGCAGGAACTGCCGCTGGTATGGAAACACCGCTCGGGTCGCAAATCGCTGATCCTGGGCTGCACTGCGCATCACGTACTGGGCGTCAGCGCAGCGAAGAGCGCCGAGATTCTGATCGGTCTGCGCGAATGGGCGACCAGCGAGCAGTTCTCCTACAGTCACGAATGGAAAGTCGGCGACATGGTGATGTGGGACAACACCGGCACCATGCACCGCGCCGAGGCGTATGACCTTACCAGCGGTCGCATGCTCCATCGCACCAAGCTGGAAGGCGAAGAATCCTTCGTCTGACAACACGCTGAAGCTAATGACTCAAGTGGCCTGGCCCTGTAACAGGGCCAGGCCATTTTTTTTGACAACTCGCCCATACGGCAATCGGCCACCACTTTGCAGCTCAAGGCCACATCGCGTTTGGAACGAGAAAGGCGGACCATATGGTCCGCCTTGAGTGCTAGTGCCCGAAAGGTGAAGAACGTTAACGCTTGGCTGAGGCGCCGGCCTCGACCGAGCTGGAGCCACTGGCTTTCACCTTGCCGTTCGACTTCTTCACGTTGGCGCTGTTGTTGGTTGACGCATCAGACTCCATATCGAACGCGCCGGCTTCCTGCATCTTGGAGTTGGTCGCTGTACCTTGCTGTGCGCTGGCGCCGGAGCGGTTGGCGCTGACCGAACCTACCTGATTGGTTGTCTGCTGCATTGAAGCCGTCGGCGTGGCTACTGCACTGCTTGCAGCAGTCTCGCTGGCACCAGCAACCGATGCACGATTGTTGGCAGCCGCATTGGTCGCGGCAGAACTCGTGCCCGATGCGGTGTCCGTTGCACGAGCTTGAGCAGATTGCGCGGCGCCCTTTGCACTGGAGGTGACGTTGTGCGCAGCATCGACTGACGTCGCAGCGGCCACATCGGCAGTCGCCTTGGCTTGGGCAGTCGTGTCGAGGGCCTTGTCCTTGGCAACTACGGCGGTCGCTTCACCGGTGCTCTTTGCTTGCAGCGAAGTTGCTACCGCGGCGTTCTTCGCCGTCGCTGCGGCGGACTCAGTCGTGCTCTTGGTTGCATCCACTTTGGACTTGGCCGCATCAGCCGTGTGATCAACACGCGACTTGGTACGCGAACCTGCGCCATTCACGGTATCCATCGCGCCACGACCATCAACGCCGAGGTTGCCACCCACGCTGCCGCCCAGACTGCCGTTACCTGCGCCGCCAATCATGCCGCGGCTGCCGGAAAGACCGCCGCCGGCTGCGCCATTCAGCGCGCCATTGGCACCACCCACCAACTGTGCGTTAGCAATCGAGGTCAGGCTCATGGCCGCCACCAGAATCGAACCGGCAAATAAATGTTGAGTCTTCATGTTGGTACTCCTGCAATTGGCTGCAGCCTTTCCGCAACCTTTGTAAGTAATACGAACCGACTTGAAGATTTCTTCCCTGCCGCCGAAATTCTTTTTAGTAATTATGTCAACGGCCCGGCTGCCGGCTTACAGCCGCCATTTTTCAACGATGTGTGTTCGAACCTGTCTTATTGTCGGACACGACTGACAGCGATATGCGCAACGTTTCACCCACTACGCCATAGCCATACTGCTTATCAGGTCCTTTGGAACCGAGATCGCGAGCGCTATTGATCACCTCGACCCGCGCGGCAGTGGCGGCATCCGGTTGTGGCTGATTGATATGCATAGCCAACAAGCCTGCAACCAACGGCGCGGCGAATGAAGTACCGCGCACGTTAACGAATTCGCCCTGCAAGGTTGCCGCAGCCATATCAGCGCCGGGTGCGGCGAGCGTCACTTGCTTACCGCGCCCTGCTTCCACCAATACTCGATCACGCGCATCCACGGCGGTGACGCCAATCACGCGCGGATAGGACGCGGGATATAACGGCGGCGCAGCAGGACCATCATTACCCACGGCGGCAACGATCAAGTGACCGCGTGCAATCAGGCTAGCCACCAGTTGTTTGAGCAAGGCATTGTCCGGCCCCACCAAGCTCACATTAATAACTGGCACCCGCTGCTGCGCCAGCCACGCCATGGCGCTGGCGATGCGTGTCGTCGCGCCGCCGACCGGCTGCCCGCAGTAGACATCGGCCGCATACAACTGCGCGCCCGGCGCTGCGCCGCTGAAGCGCTCGCTCTGACCGACCAGCAACGATGCGACGGCCGTGCCATGCGCACTGGGAATGGTTTGTCTATCGCAGCCCCAACCAAGAATGCGGCTATTGCGAAACACCGGATGCGATATATCGACGCCACCGTCGATTAACCCCACACGAGTTTTGGGATACCTTGCTGTGGTTGTGGCATTAACAGCCGCCGATGGCAGCGGCACAACATTGCTCGCAGCGCTTTGCGTATACACATGGTTGTAGTCATAGTCGCCGTTGCGATCCAGCGTGCGCAGACGCTGTAGTGCTCGGCGTGCAGTCATGCCTTGCGGCGCCAGCAAGGTCACCATACGAATGCCCAACTCCTCCATCGATTGGTCTTGTACAACGGTAAAGCCTATAGCGATGGCGGCCTGCAAACTCTGCGGCGTAGGCGACAACGACACCACCTGACTGCGCAGTACCGGCGCGCCATTGGCATCAGTTTCTAACGTATCGGGATTGGCGCGCAGTAAGGCGCGTATGCGCGCTGCCCGCAGCAGACGCTCGGACTGCGAATCCAGCTCGCTGGCGGCATCCACTACGATGGCGTCGAGTTGCCGCGTGATGGCGTTGGCGCCGGTATTGGTGGCGGTATTAGTGGCGGTATTAGTGGGCACTTGCGGCAACTGCACGTTGGGGGTGGTAGGCGCCGGCAAAGTGGGCAGCGCCAACTGCGCCTGCGCCCCCGGTGCCGACAGCAACGTCGCCAACCAACCGACACAGGCCCAGGACATCCGCCATGGGACACGTCTTTGCCGGTGAATGTCGGGTTGGTTGCTCATAAAAGTAATACGTTGCGCATGGCGGTTTTAATCCTGGCTCAAATGCTAGCATTCGGACTCGTGGTGTCGGCACCGAAACACAATACGCTGCCGCCAACAAACAATAATTTATTTGAAGCGGCCTGGAATAAACCGACCTGGCCCGTCGTATACAGTTTAAGAGCCATGAGCGAAGCATTCGAAAGCATTCGAGTTCAACTCATTGAGTTGCTGCCCCGGCTGCGGCGTTTTGCCCGCAATTTGGCTCGACAGCCTGATGACGCCGACGACATCGTGCAAATTGCATTGGAGCGCGCCCTGTCGCGCTGCGAACAATGGGATGCCAGCTCGCGTCTGGATAGCTGGATGTTCGGCATCATCCGCAATGCGTGGATCGATGAAGTGCGCAGCCGGCAGCGACGCGGCCCGCATCTGGACGTGAACGAGATGAGTGAAACGATCGCCGATAGTCACGCTGCGATGGAGATTGAAATGATGTCCGTGCAAGCCGCCATGGCCCAGTTGCCCGAAGAACAGCGCACCGCTGTCAGCTTGGTGCTGGTGGAAGGGCTGTCTTACAAAGAAGCCGCGCAGGTGATGGAGATTCCCATCGGCACATTGACCAGTCGCTTGGCGCGCGGCCGAGAGGCGTTGCAGGCGTTGCTCGGAGGTAAGTCGTCATGAGTACCGACATCAACATCACCGATGAAGTGCTGATGGCCTATGCAGATGGCGAACTGGATGTCGCACAAGCAGCGCGTGTAGAACAAGCGATGCAGCAGGATGCCAGCGTTGCCGCGCGGGTTGCCCAGCACCGAGCCTTACGCGCGCAATTGCAAAACGGTTTATCCGGCTTGCTATCCGAGCCTGTCCCGACACGCTTGCTGAGCATGCTGCAAGCGCGCCCCGCTACAAACAGCGCCGCCGATAAAGTGGTGGATCTCGCTCAAGCGCGTCAGCAGAAGGCGGCGCCTGCGCGTCACTGGCATAGCCGCGAGTGGTTCGCGCTGGCGGCATCGTTAATCGCGGGCGTCGTGATCGGTATGTATGCGCTAAGTTTCAATTCAAGCGGATTGATCGCGACGCGCGATGGTTCGCTGCTGGCGCAGGGAGAGCTTGCCAATGCACTGACCACACAATTAGCCAGCTCCACGGCGGCAGATTCGTCGGTACATATCGGCATCAGCTTTCGTGATCGCGAGGGTAACTATTGCCGCAGCTTTGCCATCCAAGGCAGCTCGCTAGCCGGCCTGGCCTGTCACGAGCACAACAACTGGCGCGTGCAGATGCTGACCGAGGCGAAAACTCAAGCGGGTGAATTCCGGCAAGCCGGCTCGGCGACGCCGCCTGCAGTACTGGCTCTCATCGAGCAACAGATTGACGGAGAACCGCTCGATACCGATATGGAAACGGCGGCATTACGCGAGGGATGGCAGTAGAGATAGCCACATACTTGGCTACTCAACCCGCAACTCCAACTGCGCACCTTTGTCGTCAATGGTGTGCATGATCACTGGCCGGCGCCAGACACGATGGATGTATTGCAACACTTTCTTGCCGCGCTCGACATCCAAGCCACGACCATCGGTTTGATGGTCGTGCTTCAACTCCAACGTGCCGTCGACGCGAATATGCGAGGCCGCAATGGAGGGCGCGCCGAAGTTGTACTTGGGTGCGAGCAGCGCCTCGTGCAAGTCGCTTAACTTGGCGTCTTTGACCACCACGCGGCCATTGGACTCGGCATTGAATTTGAATAAATTGAGTTCATCCGCCAGGTTTTCATCCAGATAGTTGCGCACAAAGCTGAAATCATCGTCTTGCTGCATGATGTTGCGCGCCGCTTCGATGCCGTCTTGCTCGATGATTTTTTCCCACATGGTAAATCCCAGGTGGTAGGGATTGATGGACAACGCAATGTGCTCATCGGATGCATACGGGCGTACCACATCGGAATGGCACTTAATGGCATCCAAGTAAGCGGCTTGCGGCATGAAGTCCGCCTCACGTAACAAGCGGGCGTGCCAGTACGACGCCCAGCCTTCATTCATGATTTGCGTAGCAAACACCGGATAGAAGTAGAACGACTCCTCGCGCACTGCCAGGAAAATATCTCGCTCCCAGCCTTCCAGCTCCGGTGCGTACTGCGCGATGAACCACAGCAAGTCTTTTTCCAGATGCGGTGGAATCGGCGCGCGCTGGCGCGGCACTGCCGCCGTTTGCGCTGCCAGTTCTGGGTCCAGTGCAGCGAAACGTTTGGCAAACTCACCATCGCGGTGCAGGGGCTTGGCGGACAGGTATTCCGGATATTTCTCGCGCCGCAGCCGATGATTGGTGTCGATGTGCTGCTCCAATGCCAGTGCGGCATCTAGCACGACTTCGACGCGCGCGGCGCCGTATTCTTCGATAGCGCGACCAATTTGCCGGGCATGGTTGGCAGCGTGTTCGACAATGTGTTCGCTGATCTGCGACTGGGCGCGATTGAACAACAAGTTATTGCGCGAGAAGTCGGCGTGACCCAACACATGGGCGGTCACCAACACGTTCTCGGCCAGACTATTGTTTTGCGCCAGGTAGGCGTGGCCGGGATTACCCGGGAACACCACCTCGAACAAACGCGAGTTGCCCATCTGGTGTTGGATCAGTTGATAAATATAACGCACGCCGAACGACCAATGCGGCATACGCACCGGCAAGCCATACACCGAAATCTCCATCATGAAGCTTTGCGGCACGGCCTCGAAGTCGACTGGATTGAAACTCAGCCCCAGCGAGGTGGCCAGCTTTTCGACCTTCGGCAGATAATCACGCCATTCGCTACTCATAGATCACTCGTATGTTGCAATCTCGTAGGGGCGGGTTTCAAACCCGCCTGCTTCGCCGCAAGACATAGGGTGGGTTTGAAGCCCACCCCTACGCCGCCTCCTGATGCTTGAAGAAATGCCGCACGGCATCCCAGATATTTTCCAACTGGGTGATGGCGAAGCTGCCCACTGCCTTGCCGCGCTCGGCATATTCGCGGAACAACAGACCCACTTCGGTTTGCAGATTCTGCTGCGCATTCGAAGTGACTTCGAGATAGCCGCTGTAGTTGCATATCTCCGTCAACTCCTGCATGGCCACTTCGGCCGGCGCGCGATCCTCCGAGTAGTTGTCGCCGTCGGAGGCGTAAAACAAATAGATGTTGTAACGCGCGGGGCTGTAGCGTTCGGCAATAATCTCGCGCACCTTGTTGAGGCCGGTTGAAGTGACCGTGCCGCCGCTGCCGCTGACTTGGAAAAACTCTTCTTCGTTGAATTCCCAGGCTTCCGTGGTGTGCGCTACAAACACCGTATCCAGGTGTCGGTACTGACGCTTCAAACCTTGCGTTGCCCAGAAGAAAAAGGTTTTTGCGAGCTTGCGATCGGCATCGCTCATGCTGCCCGACACATCCATCAGGAAGAACACCACGGCCTGTATGGATGGTTGTTCGCGTTGATTCAATTGCCGGAAGCGCAGGTCATCGTCGGTAAAGTTTGGCCCATTGGTCTGAATAGCGCGCCGCTTCACCGACTCGCGCAACGAACGCCGTCGATCCAGACGTGAGCGTGCGCCCTTACGATCCCAACCTTCCCGCTGCCAGTCGGTGGATTCGGACTTGCCGACACGCGCCTTGAGATTCGGCAATTCCATTTCATCCCACAGCCAGTCGACGATGTCATCGATCTTGAATTCCAGCGTGAATTCGATGCCGCCGCCATCATTGCCGCCCTGCCCCTTACCGGGTTGACCACCGCCCTGCGGCTGGCCTTGCGCCAACACATCACCCGGCTTGGCTTGTCCCTGGCCCACACCATCACGTTGCTGTTGCTGATTCAACCGGAAGTGATAGTGCTCCAGCATCTTCACCGGCACTTTGACAGTGCGTGAACCACTGCCCATGACATCGGCGCCGGCAACTATCTCCGGCAGATGCTGACGCACCGCGTCGCGGACTTTTTCATTGTGTCGTAACCAATCCCTGGCGCCGCGCGAGAACAACTCGTACCAACCATTAACATTGGATTTCGGAAGCAGGGAATCGTATTCGCTCACCTCAACCTCCTGGCGCAGGACACCTTCGTCCTTAGGGTCTACTCCTGCGCCAACAACGTGGTTACATAGTTCAGCGCTTCCTTGGCGCTGTGCTCGTCATAGCCATACTCGTTCACCAAGCGCTGCTGCACGGCTGATACTTTCTTGCGCGCTTCGTCATCGGGACGCGAGCTGGATGTCACCAGTCTCAATACATCGCGACGCTCTTCGAACAAATACTGCTCAATGGCTTCGTGCATGCGTGCATGACTGTTGAGCGTAAATTTATCGCCGGCCTTGAACGCCATCATGGCCTTGCGCACCACTTCCTGACGGAAGGAATGCTTGCCGGAATCGGATACTTTGATCTTTTCTTCCACTTGACGCAGGAAACGCTCGTCTGCCGGACGTGTTTCGTTGGTGATGGGATCAGTGACTTCGCGGTGATCCAACGAGGCCTCCACTTCGTCGAGATATTTCTCGAGCAGTTGCTGCGCCTCCTCTTCAAATGAGGCGAACAGCGCGCGATGAACATCCTCCTTGACCCAGCGGTTGTAGAAATCTTTACGCGCCAGCACCAAAAAATCAATCCATTGTTTTTTCTGCTTGGCGTCCATACGCGCATCGCTTTCCACCGAATCCTTCAGCGCCAGTAGCAATTCCATGCTGGTCAAGCTGGCGGCATCGGTGCGCGTGATAGCGTTCGATATAGCGTTGACGATGAAGCGTGGACTAACCCCACCCAAACCTTCATCGGGGGCCTCGGCACGCAGGCGCTGCGCTTCGTTCTCGCCAAAGCCTTCAACACTTTCGCCGGCGTAGATGCGCAGCTTCTTGGCTATATCCAATCCTTCCTTCTCTGGCTTTTGCAATCGAGTCAGGATGGAAAACACCGCTGCCAGCTTGAGCACATGCGGATCAAGATGCACATCGCGGAACGCCGGCGCACCCGATACCAGCTTCTGATAAATGCGCGCCTCGTCTTTATAGGAGAGCGCATACGGCACCTTGATGATGACCATGCGGTCGAGCAGCGCTTCGTTTTCCTTTTCCTGCAGAAACTTATGGAACTCCGCGAGATTGGTATGCGCAACAATGGTTTCGTCGAGATAGATGAGCGGGAAGCGCGATACCTTGACGTTCTTTTCTTGCGTCAAGGTCAGCAGCAAGTACAGAAACTCGCGCTTCACCTTAAGTATCTCAATCATTTCCAGCATGCCGCGACTGGCGGCATACACCGCGCCCGACCAGGACCAGGCACGTGGATCGCCTTCGTCGCCGACTTCGGCTACCTTCGATAGATCCACCGAACCCACCAAGTCGGCAATGTCTGCGGTGGTGGGATCGTGCGGCGCATACGTGCCCACGCCCATGCGCATGGCTTCCGACAGGAACACGCGCTCGACCGGTACGCGCAGATAATCGCCTTCGTACTCGCGTACTAACTTGTCGCGTGCCCAGGGACTCAACTCGCCAGTCAATTCAACGCCGTAAGATTCGCGGAACTCGGCGCGCAAGCTGGTTGGAATCAAGTTCAGTGGCGACTCGTGCATCGGTGAACCCTTGATGGCATACACCGCGCCGTCGTCGGTACGACTGTATTCTTCCAGCCCGCGCTTGAGCAGGATGGCCATGGTGGATTTGCCGCCAGAGGGCGGCCCGAGCAACAACAGCAAGCGCCGACCGACATCCGAGCCCGCGGCTGCTGCTTTGAAATAGTCGATAACACGCGCCAGCGGCTCGTCGATGCCGTACAACTCGCGTTGAAAGAGTTCGCGGGACTTTACGGTTTCATCCGTGCTGGCGGCAGATTTTCCGTACCAGCGCAACATGTCCCAGATGTATTGATGGCTGGTGCGCGCCAGCGCGCGCGATGCGTGCGGTAGCACGTCGTTGAGAAAGTCACCGAAGGTGCCTTCCCAGTGCTTGGCCTTGTGCTGTTTGCCAAAGGCACTCAAAGATTCAACAAACTTCGACTGACGACCCGTCGAACCGTTGCCGATGTCGGACTGCATGGTCACTCCTCCGTTACAACGAAGCCGCACCCACCAAAACCGCCATCTTATTGCTTCGCCCTTCCTTGGAATCAAATCAACCTGCGTTCACCATCTTTATCGCGAGGTTATTAGTTAACTTAAGAATGAGACTACTCTTATTCAATTCCAGTTCCGTGAATCAGTACATGAAAACAACGTGCCAAGGTTGCTGTCGAGTACAGCTCGAACACCTTCTTTCGAATAACCGCGTCTCTGCTGCAAACTTTATGATGCAACTTAGGCATCTGGGCATGTGTAATTCAGCCAATCACTGATGTGGCTATTCACGTGCGCCATCGAACTGACCAACACCCCTGCGAAGTAACGAGCGATAAACAGCACCACGCTGGCGCTATGACGCACTGCTTACGCATCATTTAGACGCATCAATTGGCCGCAATCAGTTGCAGCCGAGACAGTCACTTGAATCTAACCCGACCATCCTATGCCCGATGCGGCAAACCACTCAGGCACCGAACGAATTATGAGTTTGCAGCAAGTGCTGACCGCCTACGAGGTGGTTTGGTGCTTGATGTCTGGCGGTGGCTCATCGTTGCTGAGCTTCAACCAGTCACCTGTGGCGCAACCATTGGCCAGATCAATTGTGGGCGATGAACCTACAAGCCGAGCGGCTACATCTCGATCCGTACCTCTACTAGACAACAACGATGCGTTCAGCCTGTTCGAACACCGGGATGCACCGATCGCCCGCGCAGGGGCCACACTGACGCAACGATAGCGGTAACCACTGCCGTGGCAAGCACTACCGAGCTCGTTGTTTTAAGACGATGCTTTTTTAACGCCGCAATGCGCCTTTCAGCGCTTTCTAACACAGTCGAATTAGGCAAGCGGCGCTGGTCAGCGCAAGAGGGTCGCGACAATCAGCAACACAATGGTTGCTACTTGAGCAGCAACACGCGTCCACATCAATTTGGTGCAGAATTCTCGGTCGGTAGCGCCGCCGCCCGACATGGACAGCAAGCCCAACCCCATGGCGACGACGGTAGCAACTAACGCAAGGATGATGACGACCAGAAGCGGGTCCATGGTGCATTCCCCTGTTCTTGAGATTTGTCGCGAATATATCACGTGTGGTTTTAAGCGCTCCACCGGTATGCCGCAATGCGCCCACCAAGCGAGTGTTCAACTCGTAGACAACCCTCGGCTTCGTCGACGCGAGTCCCGAGGCCTGCCACTTCCAAAGCCAAAATGTTTGTGACACACTCAGCTCGCATTCTATTTGGCGTACACGTCAAAATCGAATGCGATAAAGAGATCTTGCGCATCGGCAGCCGAATAACACGTATCGGGGGACGCCATGAAATGCATGTATTATCTCGCGCCTAGCTTGACTAGCACTCATGATATTTCCGACGATTTGCATGAAGTTGGCGTCAAGGACTTCTACTTGCATGTGATTAGCAAGGACGAATCCGGGCTTAAGCAGCAACACATCCACTCTAGTAACTACCTTGAAACCTTGGACATCGTTCGCGATGGCTTCATTGGCGCGGCGCTGGGTTTTATCGTTGGCCTGATAGGCATCGGTTTAATGATGTACCTGCAACCGTTCGGCCCCACGGTGCAAGTACCCACTTACGTCTATGTCATCTTAGTCGGCGTCGCAACGCTGTTTGGCGCCTGGGTGGGCGGCCTCACCGGCATTGATAGCGAGAACCATAAACTGAAGCGCTTTCACGACGATATTGCCGCCGGCAAATATCTGATCTTGGTATATGTGCGCAAGTATCAGGAACATGTGGTTCGACAAGTGATGACGGAACGGCATCCGGAAGCCAAGTTGGCGGCCATTGACACTCACTTTATCAATCCCTTCAGTAACGTTAGACCACCTTCAGAAGAAAGGCCGCTTCGCAGGGCATAAACAATACGAACCCCCCGGCTTGGCCCACCCGCTATGTAGGTGTGTGCCGGGTTGAGTTCTCAGGTTGAGTTCAGTTCCAGAATCAATTCTAACTAGGGTTTGACTCGCACCAGAGGGCTGGCAAATGACGATGGCATTTGCGCTGATCTTATTGGTTGTTGGCACGGTCCTGTTCCACTTCCTTAGTCCGTGGTGGTTCACTCCTATTGCGTCCAATTGGCAAACCATGGACACCACGGTAGATCTCACTTTCTGGATCACCGGCATCGTGTTTGTCGCGATCAACTTATTCATGGCGTATGTGGTGTATCGCTATCGTCATCGTCAGGGGCTGCGCGCTCACTACGAACCCGAGAGCAAGAAACTGGAATGGTGGTTGACCGGCATCACCTCGGTGGGTATCGCCGCGATGCTGGCGCCGGGCTTGGCGGTATGGGCCAAATTCGTGACGGTGCCGAGCGATGCTGCGGTGGTCGAGGTGCTGGCCCAGCAATGGAATTGGAGTTATCGATTTCCGGGAAATGACGGCGTACTAGGCACCACCGGCGCACACCAAATCAGCGCCAACAATCCCTTCGGCATGAATCCGGACGACCCCAAGGGCTACGACGACATTCTGGTGTCCAGCGCGGAGCTACACCTGCCCATCGACAAACCAGTCAAGTTGCTGCTGCGTTCCAAGGACGTCAATCATCAATTCGTCGTGCCGCAATTCCGAGTCAAGATGGACATGGTGCCGGGCATGGTCACGTATGTCTGGCTCACCCCCACCATGACGGGCAATTTCGACGCGATCTGCGAACAGCTCTGCGGCATGCCGCACTTCACCATGCGCGGTCGCGTGGTGGTAGATAGCGAAACAGACTTTCACACTTGGCTGTCGAAACAGCCCACCTATGCACAACTACGCGCTGACGTGGCAGGCGATGCTACCACCGGACAAGCGCTGTATGCCGTGTGTGCCGCGTGTCATGGCGCGGCAGGAGAAGGCAATCGCGAACTCAACGCGCCCAAACTCAGCGGACAATCGCATTGGTATCTGGCCAAGCAATTGCACGCCTTCAAACAAGGTTTGCGCGGCACGAATGAGCGGGAAGTGTACGCACAGCAAATGACGCCGTTTGCCGCAACCTTGGTCGACGAAGCCGCCGTCAAGAATGTCGTTGCCTACATCGCCACGCTGCCGGATAAACGCCCACTCGCCACCGTGGTGGGTAATCCCGAGCGCGGCAAGCGTCTCTATGTCACGTGTGCCTCCTGTCACGGCGCCGCAGCAGAGGGCGTGTGGGCGACCAATGCACCGCGCCTGTCAAGCATGAGCGATTGGTATTTGAAGCGGCAACTTCAGAACTTCCGTGATGGAGTGCGTGGCGTGCATCCGCAAGATTTCAACGGCGCACAAATGGCGTCGATGGCCAAGGCATTGTCGGACGATCAGGCGATCAATGATTTGTTGGACTATATGCGTCAACTATGACGCTCTGATTTAGAACGGCGTGGAGAGGAGTTTCCGATGGCGTACGTTGCAATTGCCGACCGCGATGATCCGCATGCGATGCATGAACCGCAGTCCTTCCTAACCGCCTATATCTGGAGTCAGGACCACAAAGTCATTGCCATTCAGTACACCATCACGGCTATGGCCATCGGCGTGGTGGCGCTGGTGCTGTCGGTACTGATGCGCTTGCAGTTGGGGTTTCCTCATTCGTTCTCCTTCATCGCGCCGGAGAACTACTATCAGTTCATCACCATGCACGGAATGATCATGGTGATCTACCTGCTCACCGCATTGTTCTTGGGCGGTTTTGGCAACTACCTCATTCCCTTGATGTGCGGCGCGCGCGATATGGCGTTTCCGTACCTGAACATGCTCAGCTACTGGCTGTACTTGCTAGCCGTTTTGGTATTAGTGGCCGGCTTCTTCGTACCCGGCGGTCCCACCGGCGCGGGCTGGACCCTGTATCCGCCACAAGCCATTCTGCCCGGCACACCGGGAGCGACCTGGGGCATTTTATCCATGCTGGCATCGCTGGGCATTTTCATCATCGCATTCACCATGGGTGGCTTGAACTATGTCACCACGGTGTTGCAATCGCGCTGTCGCGGCATGACTCTGATGCGGCTGCCATTGTCAGTGTGGGGCATCTTCATGGCCACGGTACTGGGCTTGCTGGCCTTTCCCGCCTTGTTTGTATCGGCCATCATGATGACGCTGGATAGCGTGCTCGGCACCAGCTTCTTCATGCCTGCGTTGGTGTCCATGGGGCAACCAGCCACATACAGTGGCGGCAGCCCGTTACTGTTCCAACATTTGTTCTGGTTCTTCGGCCATCCTGAGGTGTACATCGTAGCGTTGCCGGCCTTCGGCATCGTCTCGGATTTGCTTAGCACGCACGCACGCCGACACATCTTCGGCTACCGGATGATGGTGTGGGCCATTCTCGCCATCGGCTGTCTGAGCTTTGTAGTGTGGGCACACCACATGTACATCAGCGGCATGAATCCGTATTTCGGCTTTTTCTTCGCCACCACGACGTTAATCATTGCGGTACCCACGGCGATCAAGGTTTACAACTGGGTACTCACGCTGTGGCGCGGCGACATTCATCTCACCGTGCCGATGCTGTTTTCCATCGGCTTTATTTTTACCTTCATCAACGGCGGCCTGACCGGTTTGTTCCTGGGCAATGTCACTGTGGATGTGCCGCTGTCCGCCACTTACTTCGTGGTCGCACACTTTCATCTGGTGATGGGTGTATCGCCGATATTGGTGGTGTTCGGCGCTCTTTATCACTGGTACCCGAAAGCCACTGGCCGCATGTTGAACGATACGCTGGGCAAGATTCATTTCTGGATGACCTTCATCGGCACCTATGCCATCTACCTGCCCATGTACTACTTGGGAATTTTGGGCGTACCGCGCCGCTACTATGCCTACAGCAGCGCTATCGAATTTATTCCGCCCTCGGTAGAAACCATGAATCGCTGGATCACTATCTCGGCGATAGTGGTGGCCCTGGTGCAGTTGGTGTTCTTGTTCAACCTGGTTTGGTCGCTATTCAAAGGTAAGCCCGCCGGCGGCAATCCTTGGGGCGCCACGTCGCTGGAATGGCAAACTCCCGATACGCCACCGAAGCACGGCAACTGGGGTCCGAAGCTACCGGTGGTATATCGCTGGGCTTACGACTACAGCGTGCCGGGCGCGTCACAAGATTTCATTCCGCAAAATGTATCTCCCGATGAACCGATGGCTGCAGGTATAACTCTTGGCCGCGATCACGGAGCACACTCTTGAACATGACTGTTGCCTTTGCTGCGTTGTGCGCCGGCATCGTCGTCTGGTGGCTGCTGGTGCGACGCCTCACTGTCAAACCCTGGGAACGCACCCTGGCCACCGATGCGTTGGTATCTGGGCCGGTAAACAATGTGCCGTCAACGCCGACAGCCAAGGTTGGTCTGTGGGTGTTTCTCACCGTGATCACCGCGTTGTTCGGGCTGTTTATTTCCGCCTACTTCATACGCATGGGTTACGGGCATGGCCATGGCGCGAAACAAGCCATTCAGATGAACGATTGGCGCGCGGTCGCCGAGCCGCCTATTTTGTGGCTTAACACGGTGCTGCTAATTATCAGCAGCATCTTGATGCAAGCCGCGCGACATGCGGCTGCCGCTCAGCAACCGGAACGCGCCAGACATCATCTGATTGCCGGCGGCGTACTCACCATACTGTTCCTCGCGGGGCAACTCACCGCCTGGCAACAACTGAGCAACTCCGGATACGTGTTGGGCAGCAATCCCGCTGCTGCGTTCTTTTATCTGCTCACCGCGATACATGGCCTGCATTTATTGGGCGGCTTGTTCGTGTGGGCAAAAACCTTGGTGCGTTGGTGGACACGTGACGCCGAGTTGATTGATATGAATTTGAGCGTGGAGCTGAGCAGCGTTTATTGGCACTACCTGCTGCTCGTCTGGCTGGTGCTGTTTGCATTGCTGCTATACACCTAAGGACTACCGGTATGTCAGAACAAGTACTCACCACGGGCCAAGAAACCACCGCAAGCACGGCTGAGGGCTTGCCAGGCGTTACGGCCGACTGGTCCGCCGACAAACAAGTGTTTCCAGTGCCCTGGGGCAAGGCCATGATGTGGATCTTCCTGCTCAGCGACACGTTCATCTTCAGCTGCTTCCTCACCTCGTACATGAATGTGCGCATGTCGACCACCGATAAGTGGCCGAATTCCAGCGAAGTGTTTTCATTGACTGTCGGCGGCGAAACGGTGCCACTGCTGCTGATCGCCATCATGACCATGGTGCTGATCACCAGCAGCGGCACCATGGCGATGGCGGTGAACTACGGTTATCGACGCAACCGCAAGTACACCAGCTTGCTGATGCTGGCGACCGCTTTGCTGGGCGCCGCCTTTGTCGGCATGCAGGCCTTCGAGTGGACCAAGCTGATTGTCGAAGAAGGCATACGTCCCTGGAGCAATCCCTTGGGCGCGGCGCAATTCGGCTCAACGTTTTTTATGATCACCGGCTTCCACGGCCTGCACGTGTCGGCCGGGGTGATTTATCTACTGGTGGTCGCCAACCGAGTGCGCAATGGCTTCTACGATCGCAAAGGCAGCTATGAAACCGTTGAAGTGACCGGGTTGTATTGGCACTTCGTCGATCTGGTATGGGTATTTATCTTCGCGTTCTTTTATCTCTGGTAGGAGACGACATGCAACACGCTGCAAGCTCCGAACATGCCCCTGAAAATGTTGAGGGACAACAACATCCCATCGGAATCTATCTGAAGATATGGGCGCTGCTGTTTATCCTCAGCACGTTTTCCTACATGGTGGACTACTTCCAAGTGCAAGGTTTGTTGCGCTGGACACTGATCATCGTTTTCATGCTGGTCAAGGCGGGCATCATCGTCGCCGTCTTTATGCACATGACGTGGGAACGACTGGCGTTGAAACTCGCGATTCTGGTGCCGCCGCTATGCTTGTTAATTTTGATCGGGCTGATGGCGATCGAGGGGAACCACACATTCTTGACGCGCGGCGCAGCTTTCGTTCAATGATTTCGCCAGCCACACCGCAGCAGCGTCACCCATGACCGAACTTGCCCACTGCGGCGAGGGTACGCTGATCGTACTGTGGGTGAGCACGGCAATCATCGCTGCGGTATTCGGATTGATGGTTTATTCCATCATCCGCTTTAGCAAGTCACCCCCGCCCAGCTCGGTGCAGTTCGTACATCGCACCGCGGCCGAAGTCGTATGGGCAATTATTCCGATTCTGATATTGGTCATCACCGCCGCACCGGCGGTAAAAACGCTGGTCGGAGCGAATAACGGGTGCGTCGCCAAGTCCGCGGACTTTCGCTGAGGCTATAACCAAGAATGGTGCGACCGGAGAGATTCGAACTCCCGACCTCCTGGTTCGTAGCCAGGCGCTCTATCCAACTGAGCTACGGTCGCATTGCTAAATTAATTGGCGGAGAGAGAGGGATTCGAACCCTCGATGGGCTTTTGACCCATACGCCCTTAGCAGGGGCGCGCCTTCGACCACTCGGCCATCTCTCCGGCGCACGATCCACCTACCACTGTTCGCTCACATCTTGAGTTAATTGCCCAGCTAGCGCCGCACAATCAATCGATATGAGGATCAGCAACTCACGCCGTGACTTTCCGCTAGTGCCTGCAACAACAGACTGAAAGCCACCACAACCCGCCTACAGCCACAACCCTGTCAGGGGGCTGCCCGCAAGAGGCCGGCAAGAATACTTGCCGACACGGCATCCGTAAAGGCCTGAATCAATGAAATTTTAGCTCGAATCCGGAAAATCGCCGCATTCACCACGAGCGGATAAATGCGGCGGGCGGTCGACCTAACAAGCGAGCTATTAAGAACCCGTTTCCGAGGAAGCGGCGCGACGGGGAGGAGCGCCAGATTGTTCTTCTCGTTTGATGCGCTCGTAAATTTCTTCCCGATGCACCGAAGTTTCTTTGGGGGCATTCACACCAACCCGCACCTGGTTGCCCTTTACACCAAGCACAGTCACGGCGACGTCATCGCCGATCATGATCGTTTCACCAACACGTCTAGTTAAAATTAACATCTCTGCTCCTTGCCAAAAGGTGGGCGTGATTGTAGATGTCACTCGCTCCTTACGCTACGTATTTGCTCGTCGCATAAGCGCCACGCGACGCCAGATTAAGAAATACCCACTAACGAGTAGATCGGCAAATCCCTGATTCATCTTTCAGTCAGGTGGCTCTCATCACATAAAGTGTCGCAAGATGAACAAAAGGAACTCACCTTCAAGCTAGACACGCAAACAGGCGCACGGTTCAAACTCAAACCAGTCGCGCTTGCAGCCACTCGTTCACAGAGCGCAAGGCCTCCGGTAGTTTTGCTGCATCGGTACCACCCGCCTGCGCCATGTCGGGCCTGCCGCCACCGCGCCCACCCAACTGTTGCGCCACAAAGTTAGCGAGATCGCCAGCCTTGATGCGCGCGATCTGATCCTGAGTAACGCCGGCGATTAAGGCCACCTTACCGTCCGCAGCCACCGAAGCCAGCACAATCACCGCTGATTTGAGTTTGCTCTTTAGTTGATCAACTGCCTCGCGCAGCGCCGGTACATCCGCGCCCGGTACTTCGCTGGCAACGAGCTTGATTCCCGCAACATCCACGGCCGTCGCAGACAAATCCGCACCCTGCCCGCTTGCCATTTTGGATTTAAGTTGCGCCAGTTCTTTTTCCAACTTGCGGCTACGTTCGACCAGTTGCCGCACTTTGTCTTCAACATCGTCGCGGCCAGCTTTAACCATGGCTGAGACGCCGCGTAGCAATTCATCTGAGGCTTTGACCCAGTCCAACGCCCCCTGTCCAGTCACCGCTTCAATACGCCGAACACCCGCCGCAACTCCCGATTCGCTAACGATTTTGAACAAACCGATATCGCCGGAACGGCCGACGTGAGTGCCACCACATAGCTCCATGGAAAACTCGCCGATGCGTAGCACCCGTACTTCGTCGTCGTATTTTTCGCCGAATAACGCCATTGCACCCGCTGCGACGGCGGCTTCTTGATTCATCAACTGGGTTTCGGCGGCAGCATTGGCACGCACATGCACGTTCACCAATTGCTCAATTTTCTGCAATTCTTCGGCAGCCACGGCCGAGTAATGCGAAAAGTCGAAACGCAGGCGATCCGCCGTTACCAATGAGCCTTTCTGCGTGACATGCGTACCTAACACTGAGCGTAGCGCCGCGTGCAACAAGTGCGTAGCAGAATGATTCAGACGAATGGCATTGCGACGGAGATGATCCACCTGCGCGGACAAGGTATCGCCCAATTTGATTTCGCCGCCGAGCACTTTGCCGATATGTACGTGGGACGCACCCAGCTTTTGCGCATCAATCACTTCAAACCGTGCTGTGCCACTGCTCAGCAAACCGGCATCACCAACTTGACCGCCGCTCTCGGCATAAAACGGCGTGCGATCCAACACCACTTGACCCACTTCACCCGCACGCAGGCAATCCACTTGTTGCGCATCGCGAATCAAGGCGACAACTTTGCCTTGATCCTGCTCTAGGTCGTAACCACTGAATTGAGTCTTACCGTCCAACTTGATGACAGCACGCAAGTCGACGCCGAATTTACTGGCAGCACGTGCACGCTCGCGCTGGGCTTCCATCGCTGTTTCAAAACCGGGTTCATCGATACTTAACCCACGTTCGCGCGCGATATCGTTGGTGAGATCTACCGGGAAGCCGTACGTGTCATAGAGCTTGAACACGGCATCGCCAGGAATCACCTTGCCCGCCAACGATGTAATGGTGTTTTCCAACAGGCCCATACCTTGACTTAAGGTTTCGGCGAAGCGTTCTTCTTCTTGGCGAAGCACACGCTCCACATGAGCACGTTGTTGCGTGAGCTCCGGATACGCCACACTCATTTCTTTTTCGAGCGCGGCCACCAGTGTGTGGAAAAATGGCTGATTACAGCCCAATTTATAACCATGCCGAATGGCGCGACGAATGATTCGGCGCAACACATAACCACGGCCTTCATTCGATGGCAGGACGCCATCGGCAATCAAAAATGAACACGCGCGAATGTGGTCGGAAATGACGCGCAATGACTTCGAATTGAGATCGCTGGAACTCGTCGCTTGTGCAGCCGCCTTAATCAACCCCTGGAAGGTGTCGATCTCATAATTGGAATGCACGCCCTGCATGACGGCGGCGACGCGCTCCAAACCCATGCCGGTATCCACTGATGGTTTCGGCAACGGCGTGAGTTTGCCATCCGCGCCGCGCTCGTACTGCATGAACACCACATTCCATATTTCGATCCAGCGATCGCCGTCTTCGTCAGGCGATCCGGGCGGCCCACCGGGAATATGGGCGCCGTGGTCATAGAAAATTTCGGTGCAGGGCCCGCAAGGTCCGGTGTCACCCATCTGCCAGAAGTTATCTGAGCCGCCACCCTTTTTGTCACCGATGCGCACGATACGCTCAGCGGGCACGCCGACCTGTTTCCAGATCTCGAAGGCTTCATCATCGGTGTGATACACCGTGACCATCAGCCGCTGCGGATCGATACCCAGCCAGTCCTTGCCGGTGACGAATTCCCACGCGAACTTAATAGCGTCTTGCTTGAAGTAATCACCGAAACTGAAGTTACCCAGCATCTCGAAAAACGTATGGTGGCGCGCGGTATAGCCGACGTTTTCCAGATCGTTGTGCTTGCCGCCAGCGCGCACGCAACGCTGAGCGCTCGCGGCACGCACATAGGAACGCTTCTCCTTGCCCAGAAAGCAATCTTTGAACTGCACCATGCCGGCATTGGTGAATAGCAAGGTCGGATCGTTGCCCGGCACCAAGGAACTGCTGGGCACCACGGTGTGGCCGTGCTGACGGAAGAATTCGAGGTAGAGCGCGCGTAGTTCGGCGCTCGACAAAAATTTAGGTCGAGATGCGTTGCTGGACATGATTTGACGATTAATTTTCCGAATCGAGGTCTGGCGGCAACTCTGGGTTTGCGTCGTCGCCTGCCTCAAGCAGGTCGTCTTCACAGTTACCGCCCAACGCGGCACGGATTTGCGCCGCCGTAAAGCCGCGATATTGCAGGAAGCGCACCTGCTTTGCACGTTCGCCCAGGTTGCTGGCGGGTTGTTTGCCGAATTTGCGCAGACGAACCGATCGGGCCAACTCAGCCCAATCGACTTGGGTTGCTGCCAGATGCCGGTCGATGTGTTCCAGGGGGATTTGCAAGTGACGCAGCTCGGCCCGTAGCCGTACCGGGCCTTGGCCCCGCGCCGCGCGCGAGCGGATGAACATTTCCGCAAAGCGCTCATCGGACAACAGTCGCTGCCGGGTCAGGTCGTCGACGACTTCTAGCGTCAGTTCGCTGCCATAGCCTCGGTCACGAAGCTTGCGTTTGATTTCAGCCTGGGCGTGCTCGCGGCGCGCGAGTAGGCCAATGGCCGTGTTGCGAGCAGCACTGCGCGCCTTGGCAGGGTCCGGCGGATCGGTGTCTTCCGTTCCGCCGGCAGGTCGACCGCGCCGCCCGCGTCTGAACATGGGTTAGTCAGACTGAGGTTAGGCTTCCACTGCCTCAGGCTTGGCCACTTCACCGCGCTTGGCAGGAATCAGCTTTTCGCGCAGCTTGGCTTCAATGTCCTTGGCCACCTCTGGGTGGGTTTGCAAATACAGCTTGGCGTTTTCCTTGCCCTGGCCGATGCGCTCGCCGTTGTAGGCGTACCAGGAACCGGATTTTTCGATGAAGTTATGAGCCACGCCCATATCGACGATTTCACCATTTCGCGAAATACCGGCGCCGTACATGATTTCGAATTCGGCCTCGCGAAACGGCGGCGCCACCTTGTTCTTCACCACTTTGACGCGGGTCTGGTTACCGACCACCTCTTCGCCATTCTTAATCGCGCCGATGCGGCGGATATCTAGACGTACCGAGGCATAGAACTTCAGCGCATTACCGCCGGTGGTGGTTTCCGGATTGCCGAACATCACGCCGATCTTCATGCGAATCTGGTTAATGAAAATGACGATGGTGTTGGAACGTTTGATATTGCCAGTGAGTTTGCGCAGCGCCTGCGACATCAGGCGAGCCTGCAAGCCCATGTGCGAATCACCCATTTCGCCTTCGATTTCAGCCTTAGGCGTCAATGCCGCCACCGAATCCACCACCACCACATCGACCGCGCCGGAGCGCACCAACATGTCGGTGATTTCCAGCGCCTGCTCGCCGGTATCGGGCTGCGACACCAACAAATCGGTGACATTCACGCCCAGTTTTTCGGCATAGCCCGGGTCGAGCGCATGTTCGGCATCGACGAACGCTGCGGTGCCGCCCAGACGCTGTGCTTCGGCGATCACTTGCAAGGTCAACGTGGTCTTACCGGACGACTCCGGGCCGTAGATTTCGACGACGCGGCCACGCGGCAACCCGCCTATGCCTAAGGCAATATCCAACCCCAGCGACCCGGTGGAAATGGCGTCTACTTCATAGCTGGCGCTGGCATCGCCCAGGCGCATCACCGAGCCCTTACCGAATTGCTTTTCGATCTGACCCAGCGCTGCCAGCAGCGCTTTTTTGCGATTTTCTTCCATAGTCGTGTGCCTCAATAAAAGCCTGAAAAGTAGCCCGCGCCATACCTGGAGCGGGCATTAAATTGTGGACTAACTAATGACGGGTCGAGTGCAATCAAAGCCGCGGCCTGACCACTGTATTATTATACAGTCCTAACGAATGCGCCAGCCCGATTTACGTCACTGCCCGGAGCCTAGGAGCCTACAACTCCAGCAAACCACTCAGCGCCATCGCCACACTGCGGCGCCGTACTTCCTCGCGATCACCACTAATCAACTTGAGCCGCGCATTGCTGTGAATCGCCTGACCATGGCGCCAGGCCCAGGCAAACCACACCGTGCCCACCGGCTTGCCCGGCAACGCGCCGTTGGGACCGGCAATGCCGCTCACTGCTACGGCAACCTGGCCACCCAATTGTTCTAACGCCCCGCTGGCCATTTCGCGCGCCGTGGCGTCGCTCACTGCGCCGTGTACGGCAAGTGTTTCCCCGCTGACCTGCAATAGGCGCTGCTTAAGCTCGTTGCTATAAGCCACCACGCCCCCTAGGTACCAGCCCGAACTACCCGGAATATCCGTCAGCACCTTACCCAGCCAACCACCGGTACAGGACTCGGCCGTGACCAATTGCCGCCGGGAGTTACTCAGGTGGTGCCCCACCTGTACAGCAAGCTTGAACAAATCATCGTCGCTAGTCATGGATACACAGGGAAAATTGCAACAGGCCGCTAGCCTTGACCTGCAGCCTGCGCGCGTCAAGTCGTAAACCATGAATTGGTCAGCCGCGACCGTGGATTAATTTGACGACAGGCCCTAGCATCGCGGGCTTTCGTGCCAACACCCCGCCCACACACCAACACACCAAATCAGCAACGTGGACCACCAGGATTTTTCCGGCCATACCCCGGTCATGCAGCAATACCTGCGCATCAAAGCGCAGCATCCGGATGCGCTGCTGTTTTATCGCATGGGCGATTTCTACGAGTTGTTCTTCGACGATGCCAAGCGCGCGGCGCGCCTGCTGGGCATTACGCTGACCGCACGCGGACAGTCGGGCGGACAACCCATTCCCATGGCAGGCGTGCCGTTTCATAGCATGGAGCCCTACTTGGCGCGGCTGGTGCGCGCCGGCGAATCGGTGGCGCTGTGTGAACAAGTCGGTGACCCAGCAAAAGCCAAAGGCCCCGTCGAGCGCAAAGTCGTACGCATTGTTACGCCTGGCACCCTCACCGACGAAGCCTTGTTGGAAGAACGTCGCTCCAGCTTACTGGCCGCGCTGTATCAATCAAATCAACCTCAACACGAGCAACAATTCGGCTTGGCATGGCTGGAGCTATCCAGTGGCCGCTTTCAGGTCATGGAGGCTGAGGGCGAAGAAGCGCTACTCAGTGAACTGGAACGCCTGCGCCCGGCGGAATTGCTGGTTAGCGATAGCGCAGGAGAATCGTTGCGCTCACTCAATATCCATACTCGCGAGCGACCGATCTGGCATTTCGATGTCGATGCGGCAACACGCACGCTGTGCGAACAATTCGGCACGCGCGACCTGGCCGGCTTTGGTTGCGAGACGTTATCTCTGGCGATTCGTGCCGCAGGTTGCCTGCTGCACTACGTGCGCGACACGCAAAAAGCGGCGCTGCCACATATTCGCGGGCTGCAAACTGAGACACGCGGCGAGGCGGTATTGCTCGACGCCGCAACCCGCCGCAACCTGGAATTGGACCACAGCCTCGCTGATCGTCCCGAATGCACACTGACTGGCGTACTGGATCGCACCGCCACCGCCATGGGTGGGCGCGAGTTACGTCGTTGGATTCATCGTCCTTTACGCACACGCACGGTGCTTGAACAACGTTTGCACGCCATTGCCACGTTAATCAATTCGCGTCGTGATGAACCCATTGCCGAGTTGCTCAAACATGTTGGCGATATCGAACGTGGACTGGCGCGCGTCGCATTGAAATCGGCACGGCCACGCGATCTGGCGCAACTGCGCGATGCGCTGGGCCGTTTGCCTGAGTTGCATACCCTGCTCAGCGATCAGGATTCGCCGCTGCTGCAAAGTCTGCTGCAACAAGCCGGCACGCATCCCGATGCTCATGGCTTGCTCAGCCGCGCAATCATTGAAGCGCCACCGGCGATCTTGCGTGAAGGCGGCGTGATCGCACCCGGCTTCGATAGCGAACTGGATGAACTACGTCAGATCAGTGAACACAGCGATCAATACTTGCTTGACCTGGAAAATCGCGAACGCGAACGCACCGGTATCAGCACGCTGAAGCTCGGCTACAACCGCGTGCAGGGTTACTTCATCGAAATCAGTAACACCCACGCCGCCAAAGTACCGGTGGATTACGTGCGGCGTCAAACCGTACGCAATGCCGAGCGTTACATCACACCCGAACTGAAATCGTTTGAGGACAAGGTGCTGGGCGCGCGTGATAAATCCTTGGCGCGCGAGAAGCAACTGTATGACGACTTGCTGGAACAACTCATTACCCAGTTGGCGTCACTACAAAACACCGCCGCTGCGCTTGCCGCCATTGATGTGCTGTGCAATCTCGCCGAACGCGCCGTGACGCTAAGCTATGCACAGCCTGAACTCAGCGATGATGCCGTGATTGAAATTCACGCGGGTCGTCATCCAGTGGTGGAGCGCTTTATCGACGGTATGTTCGTCCCCAACGATCTCAACTTCAATGATGCACGCCGCATGCTCATCATCACCGGCCCAAACATGGGCGGTAAATCCACCTTCATGCGTCAGACCGCGTTGATTGTGCTAATGGCACGTATCGGCAGCTTCGTGCCGGCAAACTTTGCTCGCATCGGTCCAATCGACCGCATCTTCACGCGCATTGGTGCATCGGATGATCTAGCCGGCGGTCGCTCCACGTTCATGCTGGAAATGACCGAAGCCGCGAATATTTTGAATAACGCCACAGCGCATAGCTTGGTGCTGATGGATGAAATCGGCCGTGGCACCAGCACCTATGATGGCCTGTCACTGGCCTGGGCCTGCGCCACGCACATTGCCAAACAAGTGCGTGCCTTCACCCTGTTCGCCACGCACTACTTCGAGCTGACTTCGCTAGCCAATGATCTCGACGCCTGTGTCAACGTACATCTGGATGCCACCGAGCATGGCGAGCAATTGATTTTCCTGCACACCGTTAAAGAAGGCCCGGCGAATCAAAGTTACGGCCTGCAAGTAGCAGCGCTCGCCGGCGTGCCGCCCAAAGTCATCACTGCGGCCCGCAAGTATCTACAAGAACTGGAACGTCACTCGGCGCAAGCACATGCGCCGCGCATGCAGCAGGAGCTGCAACTGGAAGTACCACCGGTCGTCGTGATTGAAGATCACCCAGCACTGATCGAGCTGAAACAGCTCGATCCCGACCAGATGACGCCGCGCGAAGCGTTGGATGCGCTTTATTGGCTAAAAGGCATCACTCAATAACTGATCTTCTCGCCCACCAATGCCGGCGTAGTGGGCGGACTCACGCGCGCATGCGTCGCCTGTTCGAATGCATACGCCAATGCCAGCAAACGTGGTTCGCTGTAACTCAAGCCCATGAACGACAACGTCACCGGCAATTTCTGCGGCGTCACCCCTGCCGGCACAATCACATCCGGAAAGCCGGTGATGTTGGCAATGCTGGTCGGCGTCGCCGGCCTGGGTGCGTCATAGTCAAGATCAAGACGCTGCGCCGGCACGGGGTTGGTGGGATACACAAAGGCATCAAGCTGGTACTTGTACAGCAGGCCTTCGAGATGACCGGCAATCAACGCCGGGCCATGTGCTTTGGCGGACAGATACACGGGATCATCCAGATCATTGCCGGCTTGCTCGATCTTGAACTGCGCCCAGCGACTGGGATTAGTCAACTGACCAGGCTTGGGTTTGAAGTTGTCTGCCAGCGTGATCATCTCAGCCAATGTTTTCGGATAGCCAGGTTTCAGTGTGGAGAGATACTGCCCAACCTGTACCTTGAACTCACCGGGACGCATGACATCGTGAATGGATTGTCGTTGCAGGATGAACTCCGGCAGCTTCACTTCCACCAACGTTGCGCCCATGGATTCAAGCTTGGCGCGCGTGGCAGCGAACAGTTGTTTCACGCCTTCATCAACACCGGTGTAATCCACTAGTACGCCGAGCCGCGCACCCTGGAGTGCGCTCTTGTCCAGAAATTTGGTGTAGTCACGATGATAACGACCCGCGGATGAAGCCGTTTCGCTGTCGGCCGCA